>JBCBAO010000085.1:0-9451 GCA_038532405.1 Pseudomonadota bacterium
GTCATATCCAGCGAGGCAGCCAGCTTTGTCATGGCCTATACAAAATCGGGCCTCAGCCCCGATGGGAGTTCGTCCTATTTCCTACCAAGACTTATCGGTCTGCGGCGGACACAGGAGCTGATGTTGACAAACCGGGCTCTTACAGCTTCCGAGGCTCTGTCTTGGGGGCTGATCACCGAGATTGTTCCGCCCGACGCGTTGATGAAGCGCGCCGAAGCCGTTGCAGCCTCCCTCGCCGGCGGTTCAAATAGCGCGAACGCTGCGGTAAAGAAACTCCTTCTTGTGTCCTTCGACAATGGGTTAGAAACTCAGATGGAACTCGAGGGCCGTCAAATCTCGGCCTCAGCATCTTCACCGGATGGCTTGGAGGGCATTTCGGCTTTTGTCGACAAGCGTGCCCCGAACTTCACGCGCTGAGCCGCATCGCGCCGAAAAAAGGATCGACCATACCCCCTCTCCCTTCGAGGGTTTCAATGCGGGCGGCCCCAGCCTTCAAACAATCGAAAAATTACTGACTGACCAATCGCGCATAGTATCGCTCGGTTTCCGCGATGTATTCCCGCGTGGTCGGGACAGCATCGAGTGATTTTGAGAGCTGGGCCTGGAACACCATTTGGCCCATATGCCGAAACGCCATCGCGGCACCCGCGAGATAAAACACCCACATGCGCCAGAAGCGCTCATCATACAGGCCGACAATTTCGTCCTTCTTTTCGACGCAGGCTTTGTACCAGGCTTCGCAGGTGCGCGCATAATGCAGGCGCAGAATTTCGATGTCGGTCACCCAAAGCTCGGCCCGTTCGATCCGCGGTGTGACCTCGGAAAGCGCAGGCACGTAGCCGCCAGGGAAGATATATTTCGCCATGAAACTGTCTGTCGCACCGGGGCCGTCGGCGCGGCCAATGGAGTGTACAAGGGCTACACCGTCATCGGTCAGAAGCTCAGCGATTTTTGAGAAAAACGTCTGGTATTGCGGCACGCCGACATGTTCGAACATCCCGACAGAGACCACCCTGTCAAAAGGACCTTCAACCTCCCGATAGTCGATCAATTGAAAGGTGACCTTGTCGGAGACCCCCGCCTCCACCGCGCGTGTCCGCGCGACGGCGAGTTGCTCTTCGGACAAGGTGACCCCGACCACCTCGACCCCGGCAACCTTGCTCAAATAAATTGCCAGTCCGCCCCAGCCGCATCCGATATCCAGGACACGCTGGCCAGGCTTCAAGAGCAGTTTGGCGGCGATATGGGCGAGTTTATCTCCTTGGGCCCGGCCGAGGTCATCGATGTTTTCCGGACGCCAATAGGCGCAGGAATACTGCCGGTCAGCATCAAGGAACAGATCATAGAGATGGTCTGAAAGGTCATAATGGTGGGCCACATTGCGTTTCGCGCGAGCTGCATGGTTGCGCCCGTCCCACCATGTCTTCCAACGCGGCTGCTGGGTGATCTTATGAAGCTCGTTGCCCGGCACCCAGCGAAAATTATAGGTCACAAGTTTCAACAGATCATAGATTTCGTGGCCGGCCTCCATCTCAAGGCGGCCCTCCATATAGGCCTCTGCAGCACCAAGGGCTGGATCACGCGCGATCTTTCCCGAAGCTCCCGGAACGGTCAACCGGATAGCAACCTCGCCAGGTTCGCCATTTTCGTCTGGGCCAGGACCAAATACATGAACAGAACCATCATGGTCGGTGACCGTCAGTTTTCCAGCCAGGATAGCGCGTTTCAAAAGCAAAGAGAGCAGACGCATGGGCGAACCTTTTGGCGCAACGGCTAAACAGCCCCTCGCCTACCGGCTCCGGCTGCGAAAGACCAGTCACAACCCGTATGGCGCGTATGAGCAGAAGGTATGTTGCATTCTAGGCGTGATTCCACCACGCCAGATCGGACCAGGATCTGAGGTCCAATTCATGGGTCCACACAGACCGGTGCTGATTGGCGATATGGTAGTATGTTTCCGCCATTTTTTCAGGCTGCAGGAGGCCATCTTCCGCACCGCGGGTCGCCCTCAACTTCTCGAACATTTCCTCGCCAAGCATTTTGCCGAGCGTATCCGGTGCGTCTACGGCTCCATCGACAAGGATATGGGCGACATGGATGCCCTTGGGCGCAAACTCGGCATTCAGGCTCTGGCAGAGCATGCGCCGCCCCCCCATGGCTGCAGCATGGGAATGTTGGCCGGCATTGCCGCGCACGGCGGCCGTCGCCGAGGTGACCAACAGTTTTCCGCCACCGCGCGCTTCCATAAGCGGACAAACGGTTTTGGCCAGCCGAAACAGCCCAAATGTTGCAAGCCGCCAGCCCATTTCGAAGGCCTTTACGCTGGTATCTGCGAGGGGCCGATCCCCGATCTGTGCGCCAAGATTATAGATAACGACCTCGATCGGCCCGATTTCCTTTTCGGTCTGGGCAACGCGATCCTCTATCGCCCCCTCGTCAATGGCGTTCATTAGGAAACCCGTCGCCTCGCCGCCTTCCTGCTTGATACCCTCGACCAGACTGGCCAGGCCCGCTTCGTCGCTGCGGCGGCAGAGTACAGAATGGTAGCCCTCACGGGCGAATTTGCGCCCAACAGTGCCGCCAATCCCAGCGCCCGCTCCAATCACCAAGCAAACAGGTTTCATATCCAGCTCCTAATATCGGGTATATTTGGTTGTCATTTGAAACCAATATTTATATCAGTTTCAAATGACAACCAAATGATATTCAAGTCTGTCCCATTATTATGACCAAGCCCCATCAACATGACTGCCCCGTCGCCCAAATGCTCAACCTGGTGGGAGATCACTGGACATGGCTGATCATTCGCGAAGCCTTCTTTGGCGTCACCCGTTTCAACGGTTTCCAACAACGCACTGGCATCGCCAAAAACCTACTTGCTGATCGGTTGGAGCGGTTGGTTTTGGATGGGATTTTTGAAAAAAAAGATATCGGACAGAAAGGGACCCGTTACGCCTATGGTCTGACGGCCAAGGGCAAAGCCCTGCAGCCGGTGCTGATCGCCATGCTGCAATGGGGCAATACCCACATTTACGGCAAGGGCAATGAACCCCTTCAGGTCGTTGATAAAAAAACGGGACGACCGCTCGCCCCCCTACAATATGTGGCGACCGATGGCCGCCCTGTCCCGCGTTCAGATCTCGCAATCGTTAAAGGCGCAGGTGCGCAGAGATCGCCCCAGACACAAGCCTAACCAGAACTTGCCGACCAAGAAGAGGACCCCGCCATGCCAGCCAAAATTGACTTCATTTTCGACTTCGGGAGCCCGAATGCCTACCTGTCCTACAAAGCGGTTGGCGAGATCGCCGAGCGGACGGGCGCAACCCTAAACATCATTCCCTGCCTACTTGGCGGCATTTTTAAGTCCACCGGCAATCAGCCTCCCATGATGGCATTCGGCAACGTCAAAGGAAAACTTGCGTATCAGCAGCTGGAAATGCAGCGCTTTATCGCAAAGCACGGGCTGCATAAGTTCAAATTCAACCCGCATTTCCCCGTAAACACCTTGCTGTTGATGCGCGGGGCCATCGCCGTTCAGATGGACGGATCCTTAGACGACTATATAGAAGCCGGGCTGAAAGCCATGTGGGAAGACGGGCAAAAGATGGATGATCCAGAGGTCTTTGTTGCTGCGCTCAATACGGCTGGCCTAGAGGGTGAAGCTATTCTTGCGCGCACCCAGGACCCGGCCGTGAAGGCCAAACTGATGGCCAACACGGCCGAGGCGGTCGAGCGCGGCACGTTTGGCATTCCGACCTTTTATGTCGGCGACGAAATGTTCTTCGGCAAAGACAGGCTAGACCAAATCGAAGAGGAAGTGGTCGCCCAGACCTAAACGCCCTCGCCGCCCATCAAGCCAGCAAACCGTTCGAACAGGTAAAAGCTATCCTGCGGCCCGGGGCTCGCTTCGGGGTGGTGTTGGACCGAAATAATCGGCTTGCCGGCGACCGTCAGGCCGCAATTGGTCCCGTCAAAAAGGGATCGATGACTTTCGCTTACCCCCTCTGGCAACGTATCCACATCGACCGTAAACCCGTGATTCATCGAGACAATTTCAACCTTGCCTGTCGTAAAGTCCTTAACAGGATGGTTCGCGCCATGGTGGCCTTGGGCCATTTTCTTCGTTTTCGCGCCGAGGGAAAGGGCCAGCAATTGGTGGCCAAGGCAGATCCCGAGAACGGGAATCCCGCTCTCTACGACAGCGTTGATGGTTGTGCCGGCACGTTCAAATGTCGCCGCTGGATCGCCGGGGCCATTCGACAGCACGATGCCATCTGGCTTTAGGGCCAAAATCTCGTCCACATCGGCATCGCCATTTACCACCGTTGCCCGCGCGCCGACGGCAGCCAGGTTTCGAAGAATGTTTTTCTTAACGCCAAAATCGAGAACCACGACGTGAAAGCGGGCATCAATCGGGTTGCCGAACGTATTGTCCGGCTCCCAAAGGGGCTCTTCATGGGTGTAGATGCCTGGTTGGGACACATCATTGGCAAGGTCTGCGTTTTCAAGCCCCGGCCAGCTGGCGGCCTGTTTGGCAAGTGCATCAATATCCAGATTGCCATTCGGCGCATGGGCAATGGCAACCTTCGCCATACCCTCCTCGCGGATGCGCCGGGTCAATGCCCGTGTGTCCACTCCGGAGAGCCCCACAATCCCGGATTTGGCAAGCCATGCGTCAAAATGATCTTCGGCCCGCCAATTGGATGGTGGGGTGATGGGTGCCCGAAAAACGGCCCCCCGGGCCGCCTGGGCAGCTGGCGGCGAGCTTTCCTCGTGGTCGACCGGGTTCGCGCCAACATTGCCGATATGGGGAAATGTGAACAAAACGATTTGGGCCGCATAGGAGGGGTCTGTCAGGATCTCTTGATACCCCGTTACGGCTGTATTGAAGCAGAGTTCACCAACAACCGCGCCCGTTGCACCGCATCCTTGCCCTAAATACCCAGTGCCGTCAGCAAAAACGATTGCACCGGTTGCAGTCGTTGCATCTTGTAAACGAGATTTAACTGCCATATTTCAGGTTGCTCCCTCTTGTTGTTTCAGATGTATTAATCATTCGAGCAAACAATTGGGCTGTAGGGGTAACCGGCTTCCTCCGTCAACAGGTATTGGCGCGGAGCAATAGGATAGATGGTTATGAGCACCAAGATGGGCAACACGAATATCCCACTGCGTGATGAATTGGCGAACGCCTTAGCAGCGGCGGAAGCGATTGATTCCGATAGCGTTGAAGCGGCAACGCTGCGACTGATTCGCTGTGCTGTCGAAGATCGAGATTTTACAGCCCGCGAGCGCGGCGAGTGCAGCGGCTGCCCAGAAACGGCGATGCAAGACCTATTGAAAACGATGGCCGCGCAACGCAAAGAATCGGCACGGGAATATGACGAAGCCGGCCGGATTGAAGAGGCTGAGCGCGAGCGCAAAGAACTTGAAATTATTCAGCGTTTTCTACCTGCCAAACTGGAAGGTGACGAGCTGAATGCCGCTGTTGAGGAGGTTGTCGAGGAGCTCGAAGCCACCAAACTGAAAGACCTCGGTCGGTGCATGAAAGCTCTGAAAATGCGTTATCCCGGTCAAATCGAGACGGGTACGGCCGGCAAGGCTGTGCGCGCCGCGCTCGGCTGATGCCAAGCTCCTGCCAGCCGCATTTTGACAAGACTTATCTCTAGAACAGAGCCGGCGGACGGTCCGCTGTTGAGAACCAGGTGATCTCACCGGTGTTCCGATCGACTTTCAACCGATAGGTCTGGCCTTCAAACTTTGCGTCGGACACCAAAAACGTATTCCCGAGATTGTTGAAGAACTTGCGTACTTCGACACCGCGTTCGCGCAAGCCATCACGCAGTTCAGACCGGCCCAGGCGATCGCCAAAATCCGAAGCAACCACAACACCCTTCTCAATTTGAAAATCGGCGACGTCCTGCGCGGTGGCCAGGGGACCGCTGGCAAGGGCGAGGACAATGGCAGAAACAAGTATTCTCATAGCTAAACTCCTGTTTGTTGTCGAAGCACCGCGACGGAGGCGGGCTCGGCTTGCCAAACAGTTAAGCGCATCGGCTGGTGACGAAACCCCACTCGACAGGACGTGATTGACCGTGTGGCAAGCGTGTCCCCCGTTTCGTGGCAGGCCGGCTATAGCCGATCGGCCTTTTTGAAATTACATTGTCGCCAATGGTTGGTGTGCGCATTCCGGATGGGTTTCTCGACGAGTTGAAGGCGCGCCTTCGGCCATCGGATGTTATTGGCCGGAAAGTAAAGCTGAAAAAACAGGGCAAGGAATGGGTTGGCCTGTCGCCTTTTACCAGTGAGAAAACACCCAGCTTCTACGTCAACGATCAGAAAAAGATCTTTAAATGCTTCTCCTCCGGCCTTGGCGGGGATGTGATCAGCTTTGTGCAGGAAACCGAACGTTTGTCCTTCATGGAAGCGGTGGAAAAGCTCGCTGAGGAAGCGGGTATGTCGCTCCCCAAGGCATCGCCAGAGGCCAAGGAGACCTATGATCGCAATCAACGATTATACGCCGCCTGCGAGGCCGCCTGCCAGTTTTTTGAAGCAAGCCTGCGCAGCCCCCTCGGCGCAGAGGCGAGAACCTATTTCCAGGGCCGCGGGCTCCACACCGACGCGTGGGGACGCCACCGCCTCGGCTTCGCCCCGGACGACTGGCGCGCCCTTATCGGCCATCTCCGCAAAGGCGGCTTCTCCGAAAGCGAGATCATCGAGGCGGGTCTTGCGATTAAAAAGGATGACACATCTGAGCCCTATGACCGGTTTCGCGGGCGGGTGATCTTCCCCATCGAAGACGCCCAGGGCCGGGTCATCGCCTTTGGGGGCCGCGGCCTCGCGCCGGATGCAAAGCCAAAATATCTCAATTCTTCGGACACGCCGCTCTTCAATAAAGGCCAAGTGCTCTATCGTTATAAGCGCGCGCGGGAGGCCCTCGGCCATGGAGAGGGCGGTGGTCTGATTGTCTGTGAAGGCTATATGGACGCAATTGCCCTTACCGAGGCAGGCTTTGCCCACGCCGTCGCCCCCCTCGGCACGGCGCTTACGGAAAACCAGCTGAGCCTTCTCTGGCGCGTCGGGCCGGAACCGGTCTTGTGTTTTGATGGGGATGCGGCGGGCCTGCGCGCGGCTTATCGTTCGATCGACCGGGCCCTGCCCCACCTTGCCCCTGGCCGCAGCCTCTTCTTCGCCCTGCTGCCGGAAGGGCTCGATCCGGACGATGTGATCCGGGAGCGTGGCCGACAGGCCATGGCGGATGTTTTGGAGGCCGCCGTCCCCCTCGCGCAATTGCTGTGGAAGCGCGAAATAGACCGCGACCCCGTCGATACGCCGGAACGCCAGGCCGGGCTGGAGCATCGCTTGAAAGCGGCGGCGGGGGCTGTGCAGGATCCGGCCGTCCGCAATGCCTATGAGCGCGATCTCAGGCGGCGCATGAATGACTATTTCTGGCAGGCGCGCACGTCAAAACGGGCCGCGAGCGGCTCGGGCAAATTGAAGGCCGAAGCGAAACTGCGCGGCCTCGGTCTTGTTGTTCGTGCCATCGATACGCCCGCCCTGCTCGACCGCGGCGGCGAGGTGCTTGTGACAGCCGACTTTCCCGATGGCGATGTGCGCGCGATCCGCGACGTGATATTTGATCTGATTGACACAGCCCACCCCCTTGACCGGACTGTTTTGAAAGCCCATTTAATGCAATCTGGACGGACCCGCGCGATACAATTGCTTGATGAATACCCGACAACCCCACCAATCGATCCGGATGGTGCCGAGGCGCGGGAGTGGCTTGTAGCCCTTGAGCAATTTTGCATGTCAGATGGATCCGATGGTGATGGTATGGAGCATACCGGAAAAGACGCGACGGCGTCTGTTTCGGCGTGGCGGCAACGTCACCGAAAGGTAGCAGAACGGCGCGCGCTAAAAGCACGCGTTAACGAGGCAGCAGAAGAAGCGGATCAAAGCTGAGCGATCGAAGATTTGACCCCCACCATCCGGTATCGCATGCATCGATACCAGATGGGACCAGGAGCGATAGAACACATGGCTAAAGCCAAAACCAAAGCGGACACGAACGTCGCGGACAAGCCGGATGGCCCATTGCTGGACCTTTCCAGCGCCGGTGTCAAAAAGTTCCTCAAAGAGGCAAAATCAAAGGGCTATGTCACCCATGATGAGCTGAACAAGGTTCTGCCCCAGGACGAGATGACATCCGACCAAATTGAGGACACCATGTCAGCCTTGTCCGAAATGGGCATCAATGTCGTGGAATCCGAAGAGGAAGTGGAGAGCGAAAACACCGCCCTCGCCAAAACGGACGATAAGAAAGTCGTCGCCAAAAAGGGCAATGCCCGCGGCACCGACCGGACCGATGACCCCGTGCGCATGTATCTGCGCGAGATGGGCACGGTGGAGCTCCTGTCCCGTGAGGGCGAGATCGCGATCGCCAAGCGGATCGAAGCCGGCCGCGATGCCATGATCCGCGGCCTCTGCGAAAGCCCGCTCACCTTCGAAGCCATGATGGTCTGGCGGGACGAGCTGATGAATGAGCGTATTCTTCTGCGCGACGTCATCGACCTGGAAGCGACCTATGGCGCGGAAAACCCGCCGCCGCCGCCAAAAGAAGAAGATGAGGACGAGGACGAAGAAGCCGAAGCCTCCGCTGAGGGCGAAGAGGGCGAAACCAATGATGATGAGGACGAGGACGATGATGAAGGAGCGGCCATGTCCATGTCCGCCATGGAGGCCTCGCTTCGGGATGGGGTGCTCGAAACCCTGAACGCCATTGCGACTGACTTTGCCAAGTACCGGAAGCTTCAGGAAAAACTCGTCACCCGCCGCCTGGAAGGCAAGGCCCTCACCCCGAAATCCCAAACCGAATATGATGAGCTTGGCACGCGGATCGTCGAAAACCTGAAGACCATGCACATCAACAATGCGCGGATCGAAGCCCTTGTTGAACAGCTCTACACGATCAACCGGAAGCTTATGGGGCTGGAAGGCCAGCTGATGCGCCGGGCAGACGCCCATGGCGTGCCGCGCAAGCAATTCCTGGAGAACTATTTCGGCCGCGAGCTGGAGCCTGATTGGGCGCTAAGTGTCTCTGAAATATCGAAAAAGTGGGAAAAATTCGTCAACACGGAAGCGGAAAAGATCTCCGGCATCCGCGAGGAAATTTCAGCGGTTTCCCAGGAAATCGGCGTACCGATCGACGATTATCGCCGCATCGTGCAGACCGTGCAGAAAGGCGAGCGGGAAGCCCGCGTGGCGAAGAAGGAAATGGTGGAAGCAAACCTCCGCCTCGTGATCTCAATCGCCAAGAAATACACCAATCGCGGCCTGCAATTCCTCGATCTGATCCAGGAAGGCAATATCGGCCTGATGAAGGCGGTGGATAAGTTTGAATATCGCCGCGGCTACAAATTCTCCACCTATGCCACCTGGTGGATCCGCC
>JBCBAO010000086.1:0-9337 GCA_038532405.1 Pseudomonadota bacterium
CGGAGCTAATAGCTGTATTGATCTCGGAATGTTGGGCGAAACTGTGGTGGGAGAGTGGAGCAAAATCGATAATAATAGCCATATCGGGCACAATACGGTGATCGGCCGAAATGTCGTGATGGCGGCATTTGCCGGGATTTCCGGCTCTGTTATCGTTGGGGATGGTGTTCAGATGGGGGGGCGCGTTGGAATTGTGGATCACGTGATGATTGGCGAAGGTGCATCACTTGCTGCGGATGCGGCTGTATTTAAGAGTGTTCCGCCCGAAGAAACATGGGCTGGGAGCCCCGCCAGGCCGCTGAAACAGTGGCAGCGTGAAACGGTATGGCTACGGCGACGCACCATGGATAAGGGGCAGAAGTCTTGAGCGAAGGCGTACACCCGAGCGCGATAATTGCCCCTAGCGCGACTGTGCCGGCATCTGCGACTGTCGGCCCGTTTTGCGTTATTGAATCCGATGTCGTCCTTGGCGAGGACGTCTATCTGCACAACGGTGTCACCCTTTCAGGGCGAACCAATATTGGTGCCGGATGCGAGATTTTTCCCGGCGCGGTGATCGGCAAAGCTCCGCAGATTCTAGGGTTTGAAGATGGGGAGATGTCTCGCATAGAAATTGGGGCTCGAACGACGATCCGTGAGCATGTAACGGTTCATCCAGGGTCACCGGATGCTGGCGGGCTAACGAGTATTGGCAGTGATTGTCTATTGATGATCGGTGTTCATATTGCCCACGATTGTCATGTTTCAGATAGATGCGTACTCGCCAACACCGTTACGCTTGGCGGGCACGTTACGATCGGGGAACAGGTCTGGATGGGGGGGCTCGCTGCTGTCCACCAGAATTGCTGTATCGGACAGCACGCCTTTATCGGTGGCGGAGCGATCCTGGTCGACAACGTGATCCCGTATGGATCTGTCATCGGAAATCACGCTCATTTGGCGGGGATCAATATTGTAGGCCTGAAGCGGCGAGGCTTTTCCCGCCAGAGCATAAATGATTTGCGTGCCGCTTACCGGATGCTGTTTGCCGACGAGGGTACATTTTCGGAGCGCTTGGACGACACGCGAATCGCCTTTGGAAATACAAACGAAGTGCGCGAAATCCTTGACTTCATCGAAAACAATAACAGCCGTGCGCTTTGTATGCCGGGGTAGGGATGGCGCGGACACTCGGGATAATTTCTGGTTCGGGTGAGCTGCCTGTTACGGTCGCCAAGGCCGCTCTTGAGGCCTCCAGGCCTATCTTTGTTATCCGGATAGATGGGTTCGTAGAGCCACGCCTCGCCGACTATGCCGGTGCCACGGTGAGTATGGGTGAAATTGGAAGAACCCTAGCGCTTCTGCGAGAAAACCTCTGTCATGAGGTCGTATTTGCTGGCCATATTCGACGACCAGATCTGGAAACCCTGGTTTTTGATAAAGATAGCGAGCGCGCTTTACCGATGCTTTTAGCTGCGGCGCAGTCCGGCGATGACGCTCTCCTCTCAGCCCTCGTTCAGGTTTATGAGCAGGCCGGGTTTGCGGTCATAGGTGCCGAGGCCGTTTGCAAGTCGCTTTTGATGCCGCAAGGGCTTCTGACCAATACGGGTCCAACTGACAGGGACCTGCGCGATATTCGCAAGGGCTTCATGGTCGCAGGGCACCTCGGCGAGATTGATATCGGGCAGGGGTGTGTGGTCTGCGATGGACTTGTTCTTGCAGTTGAGGCGCAGGAAGGCACCGATGCCATGCTTCATCGTGTTCCCGATCTTCCAAAAAACGTCCGCGGAAGTGCCGAACAAAGACGCGGCGTTTTGGTTAAGCGTGCGCGACCCATGCAGGACCACCGCATCGATCTGCCGACAATTGGCTTGCAGACCGTGGAATGTGCAGTCCAAGCCGGTCTTGCTGGAATCGGCCTACATGCAGGTGCAGGACTGATGCTGCAGCAGAAAGATGCAATCGCGCTTGCTGATGAAAACGAGCTTTTCATAATGGGCATTGAAGAAGATAAGCTGGGCGTGGAATGACCCGCCGCCTTTATTTCGTGGCTGGCGAGCCATCGGGTGACTTAATTGGCCGGGAAGTTATGGACGCGATTCGCGCCCGCACACCGAACCTCCTGTACCGGTCAACAGGCGGCACATTTATGGCCGAATGTGCTCCATCGTCTGGACTAGATACGCGTCCACTTGCCGTTTTGGGTTTCTGGGAGGGGATTAAAGCTTACCGAGATGTTGTGCGACTGGCGGATAAGACCGCAGACGATATTCTGACATTCCAGCCCGATGCTGTTGTTCTGATCGACTCTTGGGGGTTTACCTTGCGGGTTGCCCAACGCGTGCGCGCGAGGGCCCCGGACATTCGATTGATCAAGCTTATCGGTCCCCAGGTTTGGGCTACGCGCCCTGGACGGGCCAAAACACTTGCTGAAACCATCGATCATCTTCTGTGCCTGCACGAGTTTGAAGTGCCTTTTTACGAGCCCTTCGATTTGAAAACGACCGTAATTGGCAATCCCGCTTTGTCGCGCTTAGACAAGGTGGATGGCGCAGCCTTTCGGACCCGACATGCTCTGGCCGACGGCACTCCGATTATAGCTGTATTCCCAGGTAGCCGCGTGTCCGAAATCGATCGTATTGCGCCACACTTGATGCAGGCTGCGGCCGTTTTGTCTCGCCGCGTTGCTGGTGCGACAGTCTTTGCTGCACCTGCTGCGTCGGTTAGTGACCGCTTTGTTGATCTATTCGCAGACGATATGGGCACAAGCTTTGAGCTTTGCGAGGAAGCCGAACGCTCCGAACTCATGGCCGCCGCGCGGGTCGCACTTGCTTGCTCCGGAACCGTGACGACGGAGATCGCTGTCCAGGGCACCCCACTCGTTACAGGATATCGGACAGGCGCGGTCACCTGGGCACTTGCCAAATATCTTCTTATGCGAGCCGAGTTTATCACTTTATTGAACGTTTCGGCCGGCCGGATGATTGTGCCTGAGCGATTGCAGCATGAGTTTAACGCGCGCGCGCTTGCCAACGACGCTGAACTACTCCTGACCGATGATGCGGTGCACGATGCGCAAGTTGCCGCTCAAAGCGAGGCGCTGAGATCCATGGGCTACGGCGATATGCCTGCTGCAGAAATTGCGGCCGAGGCAATCCTGAAAGATCTCAGCGAAATGGCAGAGGCGACCCCATCCGACTAAACTAAATGGGGCCGCCCCTATTCATACGACTTGTCTAAGCCCAGTTCCCAGCGGTGCTATCAGCGATCGCCGATACCCACATAGTCTCTGCGGGCGGCACCAGTATAGATTTGACGGGGGCGACCAATCCGCTGTGTCGGATCCTCAATCATTTCATTCAGTTGGGATAGCCAACCAACCGTTCGGCCGAGCGCAAACAATACTGTGAACATCTCAGTCGGAAAACCGATGATATCCATTGCGATTCCGGAATAGAAATCCACGTTCGGATAGAGCTTTTTCTCGATAAAATAGTCATCTTCGAGGGCGATACGTTCCAGTTCCATCGCCACTTTGAGAAGGTTGGAGCCTGCAATATCCAACTCCTCCATCAGTTCATGAACGGTCGCCTGCATGACCTTGGCCCGTGGATCGTAATTCTTGTATACGCGGTGTCCGAAACCCATCAGCCGGAAGGGGTCATCTTTGTCTTTTGCGCGCGTAATGAATTCTGGGATGCGATCCACCGATCCGATCATCCGCAGCATATTCAGGCAGGCTTCATTGGCACCCCCATGGCTTGGCCCCCAAAGGCTGGCAACACCAGAGGCCACTGCCGCAAATGGGTGCGCGCCCGACGATCCTGCCAGGCGGACTGTGGACGTCGATGCGTTCTGCTCGTGATCTGCTTGCAAAATCATCAAGCGGTCCATTGCGCGAGCGACCACAGGGTTGATGACATAGGTCTCAGCCGGGACGGAGAAGCACATCTGGAGGAAATTTTCTGCATAGGACAGATCGTTGCGCGGATGCACGAATGGCTGCCCGATGGAATATTTGTAGGTTCGTGCAGCAAGTGTCGCCATTTTCGCAATAAGGCGGTGAGCCGATAGATCCCTTTGCTCCGGATCGTTGATATCCATTGCATCAGGGTAAAAGGCAGCCAACGCACCGACCGCCGCAGTCATCATGGCCATCGGGTGGCTGTCTCTACGGAATCCATCAAAGAAACGGTCTAACTGGGTGTGCACCATTGTATGGTGCGTGATGGAGGTGCGGAATGCGTTGAACTCGACTTGTGTCGGCAGTTCTCCGTACAAGAGGAGGTAGGCAACTTCGAGGAATCCAGAATTGTTGGCAAGTTGGTCGATCGGATATCCGCGATGGAGCAGTTCCCCTTTTTCGCCGTTAATAAAGGTAATTTGGCTTTCGCAGGAACCGGTGGAGGTAAAGCCGGGGTCAAGCGTGAAAACGCCGGCCTGGGCGTAGAGGCTCTTAATGTCGATTACATCTGGCCCATCCGTGCCAGATAGAAGTGGAAGCGTAATTGTCTTCCCATCAATCGTAAGGCTGACCTCGCCCTTTTTTGCAGTCTTGTTTTCCATACTTGCCTCTATTGTTTCTCGTGCCCATCATCGTTGAGCGTTGTAATTTTCAATTGGTCGTCGATGCGCGCCAGACATTCGTCTTTACCGAGCCATTCCATCACCAGATCGATATCGGGCGCAGGAAGACCACCAGTTAATGCGGCGCGCAAAGGGGGACCGAGTTGACCGATTGTCAGCTCTTGCCGCTCCATAATATCTGCGAGCGTTATTTTCAGCGTTTCAGCTCGCCACTGAGCAGCTGCGGCTATCTCGTCGCGTATGATTGCCAATCGGTCAAGTGTTTCACCTTTCAGTGTTTTCCTAGCCTTTTTATTCATCACGAGCGGTCGCGTCGCCGTGATAAATCCATAAGCTTCGGCGAGGGCCGGAATTGTATCGCCGCGATCCCGCATAATCGCCAGAGATGTGCGAAGGGTCTCTCGCAATCGTGGTGATATATCTAACGTTTTGCTGAGCTCTATCTCAACCAGAGCGGTTAGCTGTTCCAAATCACACGTTCGGATATAGTGGCCATTGGTCGCGGAAAGTTTATCGAAGTCGATCCGGGCAGGAGCTCTGCCGATCCCACTTAAGGAAAAGACGTCCGCAGCGTCCTCTAGAGAGAAAATTTCCCAGTCGCCATGGCTCCATCCGAGGCGCAGGAGATAATTGTTTATAGCCTCGGGCAGATACCCCATTTCGCGATAGGCGGCGATACCGAGTGCGCCGTGGCGTTTCGACAGTTTGGCACCATCGGGCCCGTGGATCATGGGGACATGGGCAAAGGTCGGTATTGGCCACCCCATGGCCTGATAAATCGGGATTTGCCGAAACGTGTTGCGCAAATGATCGTCACCGCGGATCACATGGGTGATCCCCATATTATGGTCGTCGACAACGACGGCCAGCATATAGGTCGGTGTTCCGTCTGCTCTCAACAGGATCAAGTCGTCAACCTCTGAGGCATCAATTGAGATCTCTCCTTGAACTTCATCTTTTAGAAGGATTGACCCAGTATCAGGTGCGCGTAGCCTTATAGTGTAGGGCGCATCCGATGCGGGAGGTGGCCCGCCATCGCGCCAGGGGGAGCGATATGGACCAAGGTCAGCCGCTGCGAGGGCTAGGAGTGAAGCCCTTGCATCATCGGACAGTTCGTCTGCTTTCGCCGCATTTCTATTGGCTTCGCCACGCTCTCGCCGCGCTTGCAGATCCTCTGGGGTCGCATAACATTTAAAGGCCGTACCATTTTCAATCATGGCCCGGGCGCAGTCGATATGATCAGCTGCTCTGCTTGTTTGATAAACTGGTGCTTCATCGGGGGTAATGCCCAGCCAATCGAGCCCATCTAAAATAGCATCGACAGCATCTTTCGTTGAGCGTGCACGATCTGTATCTTCAATTCTCAGGAGAAATCGGCCATTGTGCCGGCGTGAAAATAGAATGTTGAAAAGAGCCGTTCGGGCACCGCCGATGTGTAGCATGCCAGTGGGCGAGGGGGCAAAACGGGTAACGACGGACATAAGACCTCTGATCTGCTGCGGCTGCGAAGAAATGCGCCCGCAGACAGGCTTGAACACGGTGTTGAGCGCATTGACAAGCCTCTCTTTGCGCGCGGTGAGAGCCTAGCCCTCTTGCTTGCTGCATCGGTTTGCCTCGGTGCGATCATTTACTTGAAGCTTTCATTCGAGCCAAGCGTATGGACGCTACCTGCCGGAGCCGGGTTGCTTGGATTGCTCCTGTGGGCCCTGTTCTCGCCTTGGGGAAATATACCCATGCGCATTACATTTATAATTGCACTCGGTTTGGTTTTGGGCGGGGGCGCGGGCAAGCTTCGTACCTCCCAGATCAGCAGCGTCCCAATAGAGAGCAAACTCGGCCCTGTTATGGTGGAGGGGTGGGTGAGTGCGGTAGAGCCAGCGCGGCGTGGCGTGCGTCTTCGAATTAGACCGCATGCCATTGCGGGACGAGATCCAAACAGCTCACCTCGTGAAATTCGACTGACCCATATTTCTGAGTTGCAAGTATCGTCGGGGCGTTTTGTAAGGTGTTGGTCAGTTTTGCGTCCACCGCCTGAGCGCGCTTTGCCGGGAGGTTACGATTTCAGGCGTCAAGCTTGGTTTGATGGGCTAGGTGCCGTTGGATACGTTCAAGGGAGGTGTCGCGGCGGCGTTCTCGGGGCACCTGAGGGGGCTCTCGGTAGGCTTGATTTATTTATCGCCGCCATGCGTCGGTCGCTGGCTAGCTTTGTGCAATCGGCATCCGGCGAGCGGGCAGGTGGTTTCGCAGCTGCGCTTATATCCGGAGATCGATCCTACATGCCGCAATCGGACCAGGATGCCCTGCGTGCGTCCGGGCTTGCCCATCTTCTGGCGATATCCGGTTTGCACCTCGGCATTGTTGGCGGGCTCGTTTATTTCATTTTCAGAAGAGGCCTCGGGCTGATCGAGCCCTTGAGCTTACGAATCCCAGTACAGAAGCTCGCTGCCATCGCAAGTTTGATTGCTATTGCCTTCTATCTTGTCTTGTCCGGTGCGAGTGTTTCCACTCAACGGGCGTTCATCATGTCGACCGTCTTTTTTGGAGCGATTTTGATCGATCGACCCGCACTCAGTCTCCGATCCCTCTCCATCGCCATGATTGCCGTCATTCTGCTTCGGCCTGAGAGCGTTTTATCGCCTGGGTTTCAAATGTCGTTTGCGGCAACCGGAATATTAATTGCGATTTATGAGAATTGGTCGCGCCGAGTAACTTATAAAAAGGCAGCCCTCGGCCGTGTCTGGTTAGGTGTGAAATCACTATTCGTCACCTCGATTGCCGCATCGCTCGCAACCGCGCCTTTCGCTATTTTCCATTTTGATCGTGTTGCACCGCTAGGTATCGCCGCCAACCTTGCCGCAATGCCTGTCATCAGTCTCGCGGCTGTGCCAGCTGCTGGTCTTACCATTCTTCTGGCTCCCCTCGGCTTGTCAGAGATTGGTCTTTACCTGTTTGGAAAGTCCTTGGAACTCGTTCTCACAATTGCCCATTTCAGCGCCAATGCGGGCGAGGCCTACCGGTTCGACTTGCCGGTGATGCCATCGGCGGTCTTATCGATTTTTGCAGGTGGAATATTTGCAATCATTTTTTTCAGAAGTTGGCTAAGGCTTGCGATGGGAGCCCTGATCTTCACGTCCGCTTTTGTTACCTGGACATTATTCCCCGCGCCGACTGCCCATTGGGCGAGCTCTGGAGATGTGTATATCAAACAAGGCGTTGATAGGTTCGATCGTATTCCCTTTCAGGAGGCGGATGCCCTGCCACCCTTTGGCTTTGAGGCCAGTGGCGATTACCCGCCATGCGATCAGGATAAATGTGATTATCAAACCGTCGACGGGATAAGACTTATACTGGACAATCGACTAGAGCCGTCTGCACCCATCGCCTGCGATCCGCCTTTAACCGTCCGCTTATTCCGGGAAGCCCCGCCTGGTACATTGCCTGTAAACAACGACGATTGTGGTAAGCATATAGCTTGGCGGGATATCGAGACTTATGGAGGGGTGTCGATCTTGCGGGTTGGAGACAGGACCAAGCTTATCTTTGCTGGCCGCTGTAGTGACCGTCCTTGGCGATCATGTGTGAAGGATCAATTGTAGCGGCGGATCAACGCAACGAGTTTGCCTTGAACACGAACCCGATCTGGACCGAATATCCGCGTTTCATAGGCAGGGTTTGCAGCTTCAAGGGCAATGGATTTGCCCTTCTTCCGAAGCTTTTTGAGGGTTGCCTCTTTTTCATCCACGAGGGCAACGACAATGTCTCCAGAAATAGCTGATTCAGTCCGTTGCAGAATGACGATATCATCCTCGAAAATACCAGCGTCGATCATTGAGTCGCCTTTAACCTCCAATGCGAAATGTTCTTCCCCGGTTGGCAAATCTATCGGGGCATTTACGCGATTGGTTTCCTGTTGGATTGCCTCAATTGGCACACCCGCTGCGATTCGTCCCAATACCGGCACGGAATTGGGCGAGATTGCCGGAAGTTCAGGTGTTTTCGCGTCAACAAGGCTGGGCCGAAACTGCTGCCGACCGCGCGGCGGCGCGGTGGGTGTCGCAGCGTCGGGCATTTTAAGCACCTCCAATGCCCTGGCTCTATGGGCAAGCCGTCGAATAAACCCGCGTTCTTCCAAAGCCGTAATCAACCGATGAATACCAGACTTTGATGCGAGGTTTAGGGCATCTTTCATTTCATCAAAGGAGGGAGAGACGCCTGTCTCCTTAATTCGCTGATGGATAAAAAGAAGAAGCTCTTTTTGCTTTTTTGTCAGCATCGGGGAAGCCTTTACGTGATTCTAAAACCTAATTTGTTCTACAGGTGTTCACGATTTAGGTCAATTCCTCTCTCTAGGTGTGGACAAGCTCGCGCACAGCGTGTGTCCTGTCTGTCTGCTTCATAAGGCTTTCGCCGATCAAAAAACGCCGCGCGCCAACGGCCTTCAGGCGGAGAATGTCGTCAGTTGTTTTTACACCACTTTCGGAGACGAGTTGGCGATCACTGGGAATTCTGCTGGCGAGGCGCTCAGTTACACTCAGGTCAGTCGACATGCGGGTTAAGTCACGATTGTTGATGCCGATTAGAGCGCTCTTCAGACGAAGCGCGCGGTCCAGTTCCAGCGCATCATGGATCTCTATCAGAACATCCATGGAAAGCTCTTGCGCTGTTGCCTCTAAGTCTTCGGCTAGTGCATCGGACACCGCTGCCATAATGATGAGGATCGCATCCGCTCCATAGGCCCGCGCTTCGATGACCTGGAGGGGGTCGATCATAA
>JBCBAO010000087.1:0-4003 GCA_038532405.1 Pseudomonadota bacterium
AACCGCGGCAGCAGGGCGTTCAACAACCTCGCCGGCCGCAATGCGGTTGACGGTGTCAGAGGGCAAACGGCGTATCACCGGACGAAGGTCAGAGGTGTGGGCAGAATCAGCCATCATGGCAGTATACGCTGGGATGGTGCCCCCAACACCCGATTCCTGCGATCAATCTCAAATATTCGATCCAACGCGCCGGAGTATCGCCCCGCGGCTATTGGCACTATGGCCCTCAATCGCGAGCGTGCTATGTGTTCGCCCATGATTTCGTATCTGGCAAACCCCCATCGGTTTATGGCCCTTTCGGATTGGCTTGCACCGGCGCTTTATGCGCTCGCAACCGCGATGATCGCCTATAGCGTTTGGCAGGGTCTCTATGTGGTCCCACCGGAGCGCGTCCAGGGGGATGTGGCGCGGATACTCTTTATCCATGTTCCGTCAGCCTGGCTTGCCATGGGGTCCTATGTCGGTTTGGCGATTGCCAGCTTCATCTGGTTTGTCTGGCGCCACGAATTGGCAGATATTGCAGCAAAATCAATCGCTCCACTTGGGGCCGGATACACCGCATTGTGCCTCGCAACGGGGTCGATCTGGGGCAAGCCAACTTGGGGCACATGGTGGCAATGGGAAGATGCCCGCATGGTCTCGGTGCTTGTCATGCTGTTCCTATACCTCGGCTATATGGCGTTGCGGGCTGCCATGGACACGCGCCAGAAAGCGGCGCGAGCGGGGGCGATTCTCGCCATGGTTGGCGTCATCAATGTGCCCCTCATCAAGTTTTCGGTGGACTGGTTTACATCGCTCCATCAAGACGCCAGCGTCATCCGTGCGGGTGGGCCGGCCATGGCACCGGAATATTTGACGCCCCTTTTGATCGGCGCGCTTGGCCACATGCTGTTATTTGCGGCCCTGGTGATGACAACAATGCGAAGCGAGGTACGTCTGCGCCAAGTGGCAAGGTATCGCGCAATGCAGCTCGCCGGGGAATAACCCGATGGAGATCCTTCCCGATTTCGACAAGAACGCCGCCTATATCTGGGCTGTTTATGTATTGTCCGGCCTGATCATTGGCGGCTTAGCGCTCTGGACGGGTCTGCGGGCCAAGGCCGCAAAATCAGCACTTTCAAAAGCCCGGCCGCCGGAGGACCAAATACCATGACGCGGTGGCTCGCAATCCTGCCGATATTGGCGCTTTTGGGACTTGGCCTGATCGGTACCCAAAACCTTCTTCGTGAGGAAAAACCGACGACAAGCCTCGCCGACAATCGCTTGGCCCCGGTCCGTACCTTTCCGGCCCTGTTCGAGGCAGGCCCCGACCTGGTCTTTAATCCACCACCCGGCAATCGGCCAATCATCGTCAACCTGTTTGCCAGTTGGTGCGCCCCTTGCGAGGTCGAGCATCCCTTATTGCTTGAGCTTGCCGATACCCATGACGGCCAACTCTATGGAATTCTATATAAAGACGCCCCAGAGAACGGCCGGGCCTTCCTGTCTCGGCTGGGCAATCCGTTCACGGCGGCCGGTATTGACGAAAATGGCCAAGGCGGGCTCGATTTCGGCTTAACAGGCGTCCCGGAAACCTTCGTCATTGATGGAACAGGCCGCGTGCTCTTGCACGTCAGAGGTCCGCTTACCCCAGACCGGCTTGCCGAAATCCGGGAATTGGTCGACGCCTCGTAACGCGCTTATCGAAGAGATCTGACAGCTATTTTTTCTTCTTCTTTTTGGTGTCTTTCTTCTTCTTCGGCTTTTTGGCCTCGGCGGGTGCAGCCTTTGCTTTCGCCTTGGCAGGTGCCCCCTTGGCGGGTGCCTTCGCCGCGGGTGCCGACTTTGCCGGCTCGGCCGGTTTTGGAGCCGGTGCCTCGCTTTCAGCATCTGGTTCCGGCGCTTCGGCGAGCATCGCCAGGGCGCGGATAAAACTGTCGCGGCGCGTCTTAGGAAGCACCTCCAGCAAAGCCTCGTCGGCAAGGGCGACACCTGGTGTTGCCTTGGCAAGCGCCCGGCGACCAGCAGCCATCAAGGACACCGATTTCGCCCGCGCATCGGTTGGCGATGGTACCCGTTTGATCAGCTTCGCTGTTTCCATGCGCGCTGCCATGTCGGCAAGCGTCGACCTGTCGATCCCGGTCAAGTCAACCAATTGGCTTTGGCTAACCCCCTCATCGAGGGAAATTGCCGCAAGCACCGAAAACTGCCGAAGCGTAATGCCGGCAGCTCGCAAGGCTTCAGCCGAGCGCCCCGCGGCGACCTGCTGTGCACGATGCAGTAAATGGCTGGCGGAGCCGCTCAAGCTGAACGCCACCTCTGAATTTGTATCTGTCATCCCTGACCCCTAGATTAATTGTCCCCACCAGAGAACACTTGATCCCCGCAAAAGGCTCTGGTCCAATCTGGTCTTACAGTATGGTACACGGATCAAGCCTGTTCTCCCATAGCGCGATCAAATGAAATCACCATGAATCCCTCATTCTCTCAAAAAATTCCGGATGGCGACGACCGTGAAAGGCGCGTTTGCACCGATTGCGGCTTCATTGACTATGTGAATCCTAAAATTATAGCAGGGGCAGTCGTCACTCAAGGGACAAAAATTCTACTCTGCAGGCGCGCGATCGAACCTCGAAAAGGATTTTGGACGCTGCCAGCAGGCTTCATGGAGGAAGGCGAAAGCGTTGAGCAAGGGGCCGCGCGCGAAGCTATGGAAGAGGCGAATGCCAAGATTGAAATCGATCGATTGCTCGCCGTCTACTCCGTACCGAGGATCAGCCAGGTACAGATAATGTACCGGGCCCGGCTTCACTCAGAGGTCTCCCCAGGTCCGGAAAGTTTGGAGGTCGGCCTGTTTGCCTGGCATGACATTCCCTGGCGGGAGCTGGCCTTTCCAACCGTTGTGTGGGCGCTAACCCACTATGCCGAAACCCGCGGGCAAAATGATTTTGCTCCGTTCACAAATCCACCGAACACAGATCACCTTACGCGCTAGCGTTCACCGGTGCCTCTTCATCCTGCAGGTGTTTCAGCATGTAGGGGGTGTTCGCAACGCCAAAGACGAGCACGACGAGCATATTGCCAAGCTTCCAATTGGCCCAAACGTCCTCTGAAAATCCTCGCCACAGGATCTCGTTCCAAATCCCCATTGCGATGAAGAACAAGCCCCAGCGGATCGCAAGGGTGCGCCAGGCGAAATCAGGTAGGTCGAACACCGTTTTGAACATGTCCTTCCAAATGTTTCGGCCGAACGCGAACCCGCCAAATATCAATGCGGCCAGGAACCAGTTCTGTATCGTCGGCTTATAATAGATGAAGGTCTTGTCCTGGAGCACGATCCCCAGCGTGCCGAAACCACCGACAATCAATGACGTCACGATCAGAAAAGGGGGTATCGGTTCCTTACGGATGAATTTCAATCCAACAAGAAATGCCGTCGCAATGATGAGTGCACCGGTTGCCCAGTAGAGGGATGTTTCCGGATTGAACAAGGCACGGTCCTCGGGGAACCGCCGAAGCACATTGTAAACGAATACGAAAAGGACAACCGGGATCAGATCGCCCCAAATCTGGTTGGCTTTGTCCGCCGCTGTGCCCACACCGGACTTTTTGGGTTCGCTCATGGTCAGTCTTTCATTCGAACGCAGTTATCAGCCCCTAACATGCGACGCTGTCTGCACGGGTCAAGAAAGGTTGCAACATTGCAATAAATGCATGAACCGGAGCTGAGCCAGCCTCGCACATGGCTGACAGCAGACTAATCCAGGCCGAGAACGCCAAGAATCGTTTCAGTATCCGCTCCAAGGCCTGGCGGATCACATCGCACATTGGCAGGGGTCGCCGAAAACATCACGGGATGTTTCATGCTGCGATAGGCACCCGCCTTGGGATGATCACGCTCGGCGAAGAAGTCAACAGCTTCGAGGTGGGGATCCGACAACACATCGGACATCTGATTAAAGCGCATTGCGGGAATATTGGCCGCGTCCAACAGGTCCAACCATTCGGTCGTGGTTTTGGTGGC
>JBCBAO010000087.1:4103-9243 GCA_038532405.1 Pseudomonadota bacterium
GATACTTCCTCGATCAAGCCATAAAGCGCGCCGATATTCTCGGTGCGGGCCTGGTAGGTCGAAAACCGCGGATCATCGAAGACGCCCGGCTTCCCCCCGAGCTCGAAAAAGGTTTCCCATTGACTGTCTGAATAGGGCACCAAAGCAATATAGCCGTCCTTGGTCGGATAGGGCTTGCGGTTCGCATTCACCGAGCGCGTATAGGCAACCTTTCCGTTTCCAGGCAGGAAGGTCTCTCCGTAGAGGTTTTCGACCATGTTGAAGAACGTGAACGCCTCCAGCATCGGCACCTGGACGAATTGGCCTTCCCCCGTCTTTTCCCGGTGGAGCAGCGCCGCAATTGTCGCATAGGTCGCAAACAGTCCTACCGTCTTGTCAGCAACGAGGGAGGGCGCATAGGCCGGCGGCGACCCGTCCCTTAGGGAGGAGAGGTGGGCAAATCCCGACGCGGCCTGGATCAGATCATCATAGGCTTGCCGTTTGGCATACGGGCCATCGGCCCCAAACCCGGCGCAATGCACATATACGATGGAAGGATTGATGGCCTTCACCGCATCATAATCAAAGCCGAGCCGCTCCATACCGGCCAGCCTGACATTATGGAAGAAAACGTCGGCATCCTTCAGCAATGCGGTCAGCGCTGCCTTGCCGTCCGGCGTTTTGGCATTGATCTGAACGGAGGATTTATTGCGGTTGAGACTGGTATAAATCGGCCCAAGGTCTCCAGTGGGGGAGCTACCGGCATAGCGCATAATATCGCCTGTTTCCGCTTCCACCTTGATCACGTCGGCCCCGAGATCGCCAAAAATAAGCGTCGCAAACGGCCCGAGCACAACTGTCGACATATCGACGATTTTCACACCTTTAAGCGGACCTGTGGCTTGCGCATCTGTCATGGCAACCCTCCCTTCAAAATTCAGCGCCAACCTAAGCCACACACCGTGTATGTAAACCGCCCACAAAGCCCCCAGGAGAAAATGGCCGGTATTGGCAAGTGCAGTCGATTGGCACCGGTTTCATCTTCTGTTCATGCCTCCCCTCACAAATCGGCGTTGAAAATCGGGTCAGGCGCACGGGCGGGTCTTCGGGACACATCCGGCCCATTGCTGAGGAGGAGCTTCGATGTTGAGAACCAAAATACTGGTATGTGCAAGCCTTTTGGCCGGCGGTGCAGCGTCCGCCCAAGAAGAGGAAACGCCGAAGGGCTGGACCGGCGAAGGCGCTTTCGGCGCCGGAATAACCACCGGGAACACCGACACGGTGGACATTAGTCTCGACCTCAAGGTCGCCCGCGAATTCGAGAAATGGAGCGTTTCGGCCGAGGGGGGATATGATTTTGGCCAGATTGACGGGGAAGACTCCCGCAATCGCTGGTTCGCTTCCACCCAGGCCAATCGCGATTTCACAGACCGTATTTTCGGATTTGGGCGTCTGTCCTATGAAGAAGACGATTTTTCCGGCTTTGAACGCCGGCTGTTTATCGGCCTCGGGGCCGGATATCATATCTTCAAAGGCGAAGATTTGCGCTGGACGGTCCAAGCCTCGCCGGGGTTTCGGCTGGATGACGTCTCCGATTCGATTGATCCGGGTCCACCCGAGGTGATCATTCCGGGGTCAAGCGAGACCAATATCGCCGTCAGAGGCGGATCGGCCTTTGCCTATGACTTCAATGAGAATGTCGGCTTTACGAATGATACCAGCGTCGTTTGGTCAGATGTGTCCACCCAAACGATCAACACATCGGCCCTCACCGCATCGCTCACCGAAGCAATCAGCGCGCGGGTTTCGTTCGAGGTGCGCAATGACACCAATCCGCCGGACGGATTTGTCAGCACCGATACTGCAACGCGGGTGTCTATCGTTTACGGTTTCTAGTCCGGTATCGGCCCCGTTCGGCATTGTCCGCCGGCCCAAACAGCCCGTGCAGACCAAATGTCACGATTTCGCCAGTAGACTTTCCCAATCCGCGGGGGGCGGCTATTTGGGATTCCATGGCGGACCAAGAACAGTTCTCTCCACCTTTTGTGGACCCTTACCTGACGGCGAAGGGCGAACGCCGGGCGAGCGTAGATTGGCGCGGCCTGAAAACGCTTTGGTTCAACACCGGCACACTCTGCAATATCCAATGCACAAACTGCTATATTGAAAGCTCCCCGAAAAACGACCGCCTCGTCTACCTCACACTGGCGGACATAACCCCCTTCCTCGATGAGATAGATGCCCTCGGCCAGGGGCCGGTCGAGATTGGGGTTACGGGCGGCGAACCCTTCATGTGCCCCGAAATTCTGGCGATCCTTGAAGCCTGCCTGCTACGGGGGCACACCCTTATGGTGCTGACCAATGCGATGCAGCCGATGATGCGCCCGCGCATCCGAGACGGCCTGCTCGATCTGAACGAGCGCTTCGGCGACCGGATGACATTGCGCGTCAGCATGGACCACCACAGTATCGAGCTCCACGATGCCGAACGCGGCTCGGGCAGCTATCGCCATGCCATTAAAGGCCTGTCCTGGCTTGCTGATCACGGCTTCAAAACCGCGATCGCCGGGCGGCGCATATTGGCCGAGGACGAGACCACATCCAGGGCCTCCTACGGATCCATGATCGCGCGAATTGGCCTTAACATAGATCCGCAGAACGAGCGTGAACTCGTCCTTTTCCCGGAGATGACAGCAAGCGAAATGCCACCGGAAATTTCCGTGAGTTGCTGGTCAATCCTGAACGTCGACCCTGCCGATATGATGTGTGCAAGCCAGCGAATGGTCGTCCGCAAAAAGGGGACAGCGACGGCCACTGTTATGCCGTGTACCTTGCTTGCCTATGACACGGCATTCGAAATGGGCACAACACTCGCGGACGCCACCGATACGCCCGTTCATTTAACCCATCGGTGGTGCGCTGAATTCTGTGTCCTCGGCGGCGGCAGCTGTTCAGCTTGAGGCAAAAAAGTCTTTAAAGACTTCGCCAACCCCTATGGGCTATAGCACTCGCCATGCAATTGCGTCCGGTTCTCCTGGCAGTTGGTGTCATGACCGCCCTCCTCGGCGTGGCGATGGTGCCGTCTGCATTGATTGATATCGCCGATAAACGCCCGAATTGGGGGGTTTTCGCGATTTCAGCCTTCGGGTCGGTGTTTATCGGGGCCTGCTTTGCCCTCCTTGCAGGGCGGGAAAACCACCCCACCGGGCCAAAGGAAGCCTTTTTGCTGACGGTTCTTGTCTGGCTGGTCTTGCCCGTTGTTGCAGCGATCCCGTTTCTTTTCGCCGGCAATTCCCTGACGGACAGCATTTTTGAAAGTGTTTCGGGCCTCACCACGACCGGGTCGACTGTTTTTACCGGGCTGGATGCCATGCCAAGGGGTATATTGCTCTGGCGTTCGATCCTGCAATGGATTGGCGGAATCGGGATTATCGTCACCGCGATCGCTATCCTGCCGATGCTCCGGGTCGGCGGCATGCAATTGTTCCAGATCGAAAGCTCCGACATGTCGGGAAAATTTCTGCCCAGGGTGACGGAAATCGCGGCCCAGACCGGGCTGGTTTATCTCGGCCTCACCACAGCCTGCGCAATCCTCTACCACATCAACGGCATGAACACGTTCGACTGTATTGCCCATGCGATGACAACAATGGCTGCGGGCGGCTACTCCACCCATGATGACTCCCTTGGTTATTTCGGCAATGGCGTGGCGAGTGTCGCCATCCTGTTCATGATCCTTGCGGGTTTGCCATTCGCCGCATTCGTCATGCTCGTGCGCGGCAATCCAAAGCCCCTGCTAAACGATTCCCAGCCACGTCTTTATATCGGCCTCATGGTCGTCGCGATCGGTATCCTTCTCCTTTATAATGGACGGGGTGCCGGCGCCGCCGTGTTCGAAGATGGCGGAGAAGCCTTGAGGACGACCGCGTTCAGCGTTGTCTCTGTGATGACGGGAACCGGGTATGCAAATACCAATTATGCGGCATGGGGTCCGGGGGCCACAGCGCTGTTCCTGGTGCTCATGTTCCTCGGCGGTTGCGCGGGATCGGCGGCCTGCGGCCTCAAAATCTTCCGTCTGGAAATCGCTGCGCGGGCCGTCATCGCCCATTCACAGCGAATGACGAGCCCAAATCGCCTGGCCCCCGTCTATTATAATGGCCGCGTGGTGGATGAAGACACGATCCAATCGGTCCTCGTTTTTGTGTTTCTATACCTTGCAACCTTTGTAATTACCGGCGCCTTGCTTGGCCTTGCCGGGCTCGACCCCATCACGGCGATATCCGGTGCAGCCACCAGCGTGTCAAATGTCGGGCCGGGGCTTGGCTCGGTGATTGGCCCCGCCGGCACATTCCAGTCCCTGCCCGAGGCCGCCAAATGGATCTGTTCGGCGGCCATGCTGCTCGGCCGGTTAGAATTTGTCGCCGTTTTTGTCGTCCTCACACCGCGGTTCTGGCGGGGGTAATGGGCGCGCGGATCCTCGCATTGACAGCCCTTGCCATGGTCGCTTTTGCGGCAAATTCGGTTATTGGCCGACTGGGCCTTATTGAAGGTGGGATTGGTGCCGGCAGTTTCGCCGCCATCCGCCTGGTCTCTGGCGGCATCGTTCTTGCCCTGCTGGCAGGGCCGGCAAATACGGTCCGCGCAGGCTCATGGACAGGCGGTATTGCCCTTCTCAGCTATGCGGCTTTTTTCTCTTACGCTTATCTCAGTCTACCAGCCGGCACGGGGGCTTTGCTGCTTTTCGCAGTTGTCCAGGTCACCATGGTGGGCGCGGGAATTCTCTCAGGAGAGCGGCTATCCGCCGTTCAATGGACGGGGCTGATCGCGGCTTTTGCCGGGCTGGTCTGGCTAGTGTCCCCCGGCCTTCAAGCGCCGCCGCTATTGGGGGCCCTCGCCATGGGGGTCGCCGGCATCGGATGGGGTGTCTACTCCTTGCTTGGTCGGTCCGGTGGAGACCCGACGGCGAATACGGCTGGAAATTTCGTCCGCGCGAGCCTCCTCGCGCTTGTGCTCTTGCCACCGGCTTTGCTCCTGGCTCCGGAACCTGCTCCACACCTTACTGGAATCGCACTCGCCGTGCTCTCCGGTGCGGTCACATCCGGCCTTGGCTATGCGGTTTGGTACACCGCCCTCAAGGGGCTCTCGGCCACCCAGGCGGGTG
>JBCBAO010000088.1:0-9009 GCA_038532405.1 Pseudomonadota bacterium
CCACTGAACGCCAAACTGATTGTTGTCAGTTAAGCTGACCTCTACAATTGTCGCTTCGATCAACACTTGTCTTTGCGGTTGATCAATACTCTTAAAAAGAGCCCCAAGAGACTGTAGTTCATCACTCGCACCCCGAGCGATGACGGCGTTCCGACCCGGGTGAACAGCAATTGCTAGATCGCTATATAATCCATTTCCACGACTGTCCGGAACTTGCTGCGAGCCTCCAAACTCTTCGGATTGACTGAAACCAACCGTTGGTAAAAAATTACTCTGGCTATCCGAACCCGAAACCACCTCCGCCAATTGCGCCGCTTCAACATATCGCGCTTCATAAACCAGTGTATCGGTAGATAGCTTCGGCTTTGCATCTTGATCCAGCCGCGTAACCCAATGGCGAACCTGATCTAGGCCATCGCGTCGCCGAGACATCACAAGTAAGCTGTCGAGCCGCGGCAACGGAATAACTGAGATCCCCCCTGCCCGCGCAAGAATAGGCTCGAGATCGGCAGAAATTTCACTAGGACTCGCATTTTGTATGGGGATCATCGCAGTCGACACCGATGAGAGCCAATCTACGTCGAGCGCCCTCAGAATTTGAGTAGCAGAGGCGACCATATGGTCGCCTTCAAGTATGACAAACCCGCGATCATCATCCACCTGCTTGATCAGGCCATCGGCAATCAAAACGCGTGCAAGCTCTGAAACGTCTGTCGTATCGGCATATTGCAATTGGAGAACCGCAAGAGAAGCGCCTTCGGGCATGGCGGTATCACCATGCACAAAAACCGGCATGGGACGTTCTTTACCGCCAGCTGTTCGGCCAGCCCGCGAGATCATGTAACCACCGGCCGTCTCTTTAACGTTTACCCCCTGGAGCTGAAGTGCCGCGGCGAGCCCAGAGACAGCGTCCTCAGGCGATGAGATACCGTCCAATCGTAAAGTCAGGCTTCCTTGAACGTCAGGAGCGATTGAGTACCCAACCCCAAACGTCTCTCCAAGCACTTCATTAACAACCGTATCGATTGGCGCATTTCTAAAAATAAAGCTCTCACCGGCGCGCTTTTGAACAGATTCGCGCTCACCTATTTCAAGTCGATCAGTATTTACAAATTCCTCAGACCCATAAACAAAATCAGCGGTAGAATTGCCGATATCGGAGGCACCTATTGAGGCTTTGGCCTGCTCACGCACGAGAGATGCAGCATCCTCTTCGGTCGCGATGGACTGAAATTTAGACGCTGCTGCATCTTCGGTAAGTTCGGTAATAGTCTGTGTAGAAATGGGGCTTTCGGGCGGTGGTGTGATGCAGCCCGTTAGAAGTATAAAACTCAAACCAGATATAAATTCGCCACACCGCCGCATCGAAAAATTCGCCCGATAAGTCTCTCAAATACTGAAAGAATTTGGAGCCCAAACGATCCAATGCTTGAAGCAAAATTCTCCCTCTCCGGGAATCAAACTAAACTACACGTTCTAACAAAACCTCGCAAAGAAACCCGAGAATAGGCAATGGCAATTAACTCTTCAGAAGGTAATTTTGACCGGTTTCCCGGCAAAGACATAGCCCTATTCAGAGGCCTGCGCAGAGCTACGGATCTCGCTCCCCATGCCTTTCCAGAGGCTGACACAACACAGAAGGACTATGAGTGTGAACGGCAGGGCCGCGGTAATCGTGCCCGCTTGCAGCGATTGCAGCGCCTGGGCACCGCCACCGTAAAGCAAAGCGGAGGCGGTTAGGCCGAGCATGCAGGCCCAGAACACACGCTGGGCAACGGGTACATGTATCTTGCCCCCCGATGTTATGGCATCGACCACCAAGGCTCCTGAATCCGCTGAAGTGACAATAAACACGATCAGCAACATGATGGCGGCCGTCGATGTGATCGCTGCAAACGGCAACTCTGCCAACATATGGAATAGCGCGAGCGAGGCATCGGACAAACCACCTGCAAGCTCCCCTATGCCGGCCTGGTTTTGACTGATCGCCGTTTCCCCGAACGCGGTGAACCAAATCAGACAAATGACAAATGGAGCCACGAGAACGACGGAAAAATACTCCCGAACCGTCCGGCCCCTGGAAATCCGCGCGATAAACATGCCGACGAATGGCGACCAAGAAATCCACCATGCCCAATAAAATATTGTCCAGTCGTGGAACCAGGTCACGTCTTCACGACCGATCCAATTCGTTAGCGCTGGTGTATCGGCGAGGTATGTGACTAGGTTTTCGCCGAAACCGGCAAAGATCCTTGCCGTCGGCCCGGCGAAAATAACAAACACCAACAAGCCAAACGCAATGATCATGTTGAGATTGCTAAGTAGCTTAACGCCTCCATTGATGCCCCGAAAAACGGATAAAACGGCGAGCCCAGTCATAATGGCAATCAACAGAATTTGGATCGTAACCGTCGGTGAAAAGCCGAGAAGATATCCAAGCCCTGCGGCGGCCTGTGTTCCACCTATGCCGATCGTAGTCGCAAGCCCGAATATTGTGGAAACAACGGCAAACAGATCTATCAAGTGGCCCGGCCATCCCCAGATCCGCTCCCCCAACAAAGGGTAAAACGCAGATCTCATGGTGAGTGGTAAGTTCTTATTATGGGCGAAAAACCCAAGGGACAAACCGACCAAAGCATAAATTGCCCAAGGCGCGATGCCCCAGTGAAAAAGAGTGGCGCTGAAAGCCAGCCGCTCAGCCTGGGGTGTCCCGGGCTCCGCGTTTAAAGGCATGCCGAACCAATTCGTATAATAGGCGAGTGGCTCTGCAGAGCCATAAAACATGAAACCGATACCAACCCCGGCGGCAAACAACATGGCAACCCATGAATGAAGCCTGAAATCCGGTTTTGCTTCAGCCCCTCCAAGTCGAATCCGGCCGAGGGGGGAAACGGAGAGCAGAAGGCAAAAAGCCAAAACCACGATTGGGGTAATGGCAAACAACCAGTCGAAGCTTTCCAAAGTAAAAGCTTTGGCCGACGATAAAACAGTCTGCGCTTCTGCTGGAAAGATCAGCGTTAAGACACTGAACAGAAGCACCAAGGCAGCGCTTAGGAAAAAGACGGGGTTATGGATATCGAGCCCCATCAGCTCGACATTGTCCTGGCCGACTTCGTAATCGGTCTCACACTCGGCATAAGGTGGTGCGCGGGTCACCTCCGTATCCGGCTCGCTGAGCTCGGACGCGTCTATTTGTGGGATGTCCGTCATGCCGCAATCATTTCCATTCCGACCTCATGCCTCACTTATGTAGATAATCAAAGAAATTTCGCCACCATCAGCTGCAGAAGTGAGGGCTGCTCTTCGAGAAACTCAATTGTTGCAGTTGCATAATTGTGACATCTTTCAAGCTATCCGGTGTTCTGCGGATGGAATAACAGCAAAAGCCTTTCAATCATCGAAATATCTCTATACGCCTGCCCTCATCATTTCATGGGTAGAGAATCGCGGAAGCCAACCGATTGGCTCCGCGCGCTCCAACTACCGAACCAGCACATTGAGGGGTATTGGCATGCATAAATTGATGAGCGGCGCCTCCGGAATCGCCATTGCGCTTTCGTTTGGTGTATCGGCCCAGGCTCAAGAGACGGCAAGCGAGACGTCCACCGAGCGGCGGCTGGCACCGGTCACCGTCACTGCGACCAAGCGGGCTGCAAGCGCTCAAGACATCCCCGTTGCTGTTTCCGCCCTCGGCGAAGATGACCTCTATGAACTCAATGTCAGCGTCTTCACCGATTATCTGACCCAACTGCCAGGGGTTACGGCGGGTGGTTCGGGCCCCGGGCAAAACACGATCTACATTCGCGGCCTCGCATCCACAACGCCAAACCTAACAACGGCCGGTGTCGCTGGATTGGCCCCCAATGTTGCCCTTTATCTCGACGAGCAACCCGTTTCCCAACCCGGGCGAAATCTCGATGTCTATGCGGCCGACCTTGAGCGGGTTGAAGTCTTGTCAGGCCCCCAAGGAACGCTTTTCGGCGCAAGTTCCCAAGCGGGGACCGTGCGACTTATTACCAATAAGCCAAACCTTGATGAATTCGAAGCCAACCTAAAACTCAGCACATCTTTCACTGAGGGCGCGGAATTCAGCCAATCCGTTGAAGCCGTCGTAAATATCCCAGTGACGGACAAATTAGCTCTTCGGGCCGTCGGTTATGTCGACGATCAGGGAGGCTATATTGACAATGTGCTTGGCACGCGCACCGCGGCAGACAGTGCCCGCTTTCGCCCGGAAGGGTTTGTCCGTGCCAATGGTGTTCCCGTCTCAGCTTTTCGCGCCGGTTTTCAGTCGACCGCAGATCTCTCCAATGTCACATTCCTGGAAGCGAACAATCAGGCTCTGGTGGAAGATGACTTTAACGACGCAACCTATGCCGGCTTTCGCTTAAGCGGGCTATATGAGTTCAATTCCGATTGGCGATTGACGGTCTCCCATTCACAGCAGCGTATCGAAGCTGACGGGGTCTTTTTCACCGATCCAGAGCTTGGCGACCTCGAAATCGAGCGGTTTGCTCCAGACACAATTGATGACGATTACTCAAACACCGCCTGGACCCTCGAGGGCAAACTTGGCTTTTTGGAAGCTGTCTATACTGGCGCGTTCACGGATCGCGACACAGATCAGACGGTGGACTACACAGACTACCTCTTCGTGGGTCAATATCTGCCCTACTATATCTGTGATGGCTCGGTCTCTTATCCAGGAGCAGATGGGCCGGTCGGCACGTGCCAAGCGCCCAATCTATTCGTGAACTCATCAACAGACACCGAAATCCAAACCCATGAGATCCGTTTCAATACACCGGACACCTATCGCCTGCGTGCAACGGTTGGCGGTTTCTACAGCGATTTGGAACTTGTTGAGCTAAATGACTTTGTCTACCCGGGATCGCAATTCATCGATTTGTTCGGTGGTAGTTTCCCGACCAATTTTTCTCAACCGACAGCTTTCCAATCAACTGATCTGCCGCTGCCACCCGGCGGGATATTTCGCAATGATATCCGCCGAACCGATGAACAGTTCGGGATTTTCGGAGAAACCACACTTGAAGTGCTACCTGATACACTCGAGGTGACATTTGGCCTGCGCTACTATGATATCGACGTTGATTTTGAGGGCAGCGCCAACGCTTCTTTCTGTAACTCGTCCGGCGTGGATGAAAACGCATTCGGCACGAACCTAACCGACCTGTTCGATGGCGATGGATCCTTCACGTTTATTGGAACATGCGCCGACGATCTGCGCCAAACATTCACCCTTGGGCAAAGCCTTGATGATATTATCGCAGCAGGGCTTAGCGAAACGCAGGCGCAACTGGTGCTCAACTCCTTAAATGCGCCAGATACAGCCTCAACCGACGGCGTCATCTTTAAAGGCAATGTGAGCTGGACGCCGACGGATGAACTGTTGTTTTATTTCACCTATTCAGAAGGTTTCCGCCCTGGTTTGCTAAACCGACCCGGCGGAGCGCTCGGCCCCAATGGCTTCGTTGTGCCCTTTGCCCTGGATACGGATGATGTTCAGAACTTCGAAATCGGCTGGAAAACCACCCTGTTTAATCAGCTGCAATTCAACGGAAACGCGTTCTATGTCGATATCAGCGATCTTCAAACGACGATTTTCGATCCTGCAATTACAAATCTCTTCTTCTCCGACAACGCTGCCAATGCTGAGCTTTATGGTCTGGAAGCAGATTTCGTCTGGGCCCCTCCACAGATTGATGGGCTCACCCTTACCGGCGGCTTGTCGCTGCTGGACACCCAGATCACGGAGGTCCTCACTCCGACAGGGGACGTGATAGAGGGCGATGAGCTTGCATTTGCGCCCAACTTCCAGGCCAATCTGCGTGCACGATACGAATGGAATGTACTCGATGGACAATATCTGGCCCATGTCCAAGGCCAGGGTGTCTATTCAGGGGAGTCCTTCAGCGATATCATCACTATCAACCGGGCCGAAATCGACGACTGGTTCACACTCGCCTTGGCAACGGGTGTTACGGCTGACCAATGGTCGGCAGAGTTTTTCGTCGACAATGTGACTGATGAACGGGCGGAGCTGGCAAATAATTTCGTATTTGATCGGGAGCGCGTAACTGTGAACCGGCCGCGTACCTACGGCATTCGGGTATCATTCCAATACTGAGGACTTGCCTCTCCCCAAAATCTTCTAGAAATGGGCGTTGCTGTTTGGTGCAGCGCCCGTTTCGAAGGTCGTAATGATATGGTGACATCTAACGACACCCTGACCGCACTCCGAGCAACCGCCCAGACCTATATAAAAGCTGGCGATTTCCATTCGGCGCAAAAGCACCTGGATGCAGCACTCGCGGATTGGCCGGAAGATGTGGAACTTTTGTACATGGGTGCCGTTGCCGCCAGGTACACTCGTGCGTTCCAACAGGCCCAAACCTGGCTGGACACACTTAAGACCCTGCAACCAGAATTCGGGCGGGCCTACCAGGAACAAGGCCACCTCCTGCGTGATCAAGGCAAGCTTGAAAAAGCATGCGCGGCTTATGCAAGGGCGTGCCAGTACAATCCCGCACTGTTGGCGAGTTGGACGGCCCAGGCAGATCTTCTCGAACGCGCAGGACGCCCCAAAGATGCAGCGGCAGCAGCCGCGCAGGCCAAGCGTCTGAACGAACTGCCAAAACATCTTCTGGCGGTTACAAATCACCTTTCGGAGGGACGCCCTTTGAAAGCAGAAACGTTGTGCCGATCGTTTCTACAAAAAAACCCGCGCAACACCGAAGCGATGCGCCTGCTTGCAGACATCGGGACACGGCTTGGCGTTTTGGAAGATGCGGACATATTGCTGAAAAGCGCCCTGGAGTTTGATCCGGCGAACATCCAGATCCGGCTCGACTATATTCAGGTGCTTCGCAAACGGCAGAAATTTTCCGAAGCGCTGGAACAGGCCGAGCATCTCTACAGGTCCGATCCGCAAAACCCGGTCTTTGCCTCGCATTTGGCAATCGAGAAAATGCAGACCGGAAACTATGAGAGCGCACTTCAACTCTTTGATAAGGTGCTGGAAAAATTGCCGAATGATCCAGCCACACTCACCTCCCGGGGGCACGCCCTGAAAACGAAGGGAGACCAGGACGAGGCGATTACGTCCTACAAGGCCGCAATCGCCGCTCTGCCTCACCATGGCGATGCCTGGTATGCGCTGGCCAATCTTAAGACCTATGCCTTTGACGACACCGAACTCGATGCGATGGCGAAGGCAGTCGAGAAAACAGACCTCAACCATATGGAGCGCGTTCATCTCTGTTTTGCCCTTGGCAAGGCCTATGAGGATCTCGGCCTCTTCGATAGAGCCTTTTCTTTTTTCGAGCGGGGCAACGCCCTAAAATCTGCTCAAACGCGCTATACGACCGAACAGATGCGGGCCGAATTAGACGCTCAGAAAAAAATATGTACGGCCAACCTTTTCAGGCGGCAATTCGGAAACGGATGCCTTGCGCCCGATCCGATATTTATCGTTGGCCTGCCCCGCGCTGGTTCAACCTTGATCGAGCAGATACTCGCCTCGCACAGCCAAGTTGACGGTACACTTGAGCTTCCGAATATCTTGTCCCTGGCCCACCGATTGCGCGGGCGTAAACACCTCACCGAGAAAGACAAGTATCCGCAGATACTTCATGAACTTGGGGCAGATGCGCTAGCACGCCTCGGCGAGGAATATATCGAAACAACCCGGATTCACAGGCAAGGCGCAGCTTTCTTCACAGACAAAATGCCCAATAATTTCCGTCACTTGGGTCTCATTCACCTCATCCTGCCGAACGCAAAAATCATTGATGCCCGCAGGGAACCAATGGACTGTTGCTGGTCGGGTTTCAAACAGCTGTTTGCCGAGGGCCAAGAGTTTACGTATTCGCTGGAAGACATTGGTCACTACTACCGCGCATATGTCGATCTTATGAACCACTGGACAGAGGTGTTGCCGGAGGGTCGGATCCTGCGTGTTCAACATGAGGATGTTCTGGATAACCTCGAACGGCAAGTCGTGAAGATACTCGACTATTGTGAACTGCCATTTGAAAACGCCTGCCTTGAGTTTCACCAGACCGATCGCGCCGTCCGCACCGCAAGTTCTGAACAGGTCCGCCAACCCATCAGTCGAACTGGCCAGAACCGCTGGAAGCCTTACGATGCCCATCTCGGCCCGCTAAAGCGCGCGCTGGGCCCGAATTTCATTGGCAATATGGGAGTAACCCCATGACAACACGCTCCGAAGACGCGCTTATTGCCCTGCGCCAAATTCAGCGCAAAACCGAACTAGCCGCCAAGCGCTTGGCGCAGATGGCCGGACTGACGCCGTCACAATTGGTCGTTCTTCAATTGCTGAAAGAACGCGGCGAGGTCTCCGCTGGAGAGTTGAGCAAGTTAACACAGTTGAAACACGCGACGATCACCAGCCTCGTAGACAAATTGGTCGCAAGGGGCTACGTCGCACGCTGCAAATGGGATACAGATAAAAGAAAGGTTTGGTTGAGTCTGACCGCCGCCGGTGAAGCCGGCCTCAGCGATGCTCCAGACCTTCTACAACAGCTTTTTGCTGCTCGGTTTGATAGCCTCCCTGATTGGCACCAAGCGATGCTTGTTTCCGCCCTTGAACGCGTCTCGGCGCTGCTCGACGCAGAGGACCTGGATGCAGCGCCTGTTCTAGATATCGGAGCCTTGGACGAAAACCCCCGCTGAAAATAGGGCGCAGCCTATTATCGATAGCTACTCAACGAACGTGGTTGGAACGTTTCCTACGGTGTATCGGCGTCTTTCGGCGGCTCCATTTCCATTTTTGGATCAGGCATCTGGTGGTCTTCCCCGTCGGCCCATTTATCAATGAGAGCAATCCCGGCTGCGGTTATGCCGAGCAGGTAAATATTGCCGCGACAGGCAACAAGCGCCAATCGCTCGCGAGGCCCAATTGGCAGGGAGCGAAGGAACGTGATGGGCTCATCGCCCTGCCCGATATGGCCCATTCCGATTTGGAAC
>JBCBAO010000089.1:0-8993 GCA_038532405.1 Pseudomonadota bacterium
CCGGCATATTTCGGGACCTTCTGCCGCTCCAGTCGCGCATCCTGGCCGAGGCAGCTCAACTGGCCGCGATGGCCGATGAACCGGAAGCACAGAACTTCATTCGGAAACATGCCCTCGCCCATGTCGCGGCGCATGGCGGTGATATTGAAACGGCGGCCCTTCGCGTCTTCTCAAATGCCGAAGGCACGTATGGCGCAAACGTCAATCAACTGATTGATGCTGGGTGCTGGGATGATGAGGGCGAACTTGCAGAAGCCTATGCGACCCGAAAATGCTTCGCTTACGGAACAAGCGGTGCCCCGCAAGCCCGCCCCGAGCTTCTGAACGCCATTCTTGAACATGTCGATCTGGCCTATCAAAATCTGGAATCCGTCGACCTCGGCCTTACGACAATCGACCATTATTTCGATACGCTCGGCGGTATCGCCCAAGCGGTGAAACAAACGACCGGGCGAGAAGCGCCGGTTTATATTGGCGACCAGACCCGCAATGACGGCGTTGTACGCACCCTTGCCGAGCAGGTCTCCCTTGAAACCCGCACACGCACACTGAACCCGAAATGGTATGAGGGGATGTTGCGTCACGGATACGAAGGTGTCCGTCAGATTGAGGCCCATGTGACCAACACACTCGGCTGGTCAGCCACCACCGGACAAGTTGCGCCATGGATCTACCAGACGATCGGCGAAACCTACATCCTGGATGCGGAGATGCGGCAACGAATTGCCGAGCTGAATCCGAGGTCGAGTGCCAACCTCGCCAATCGCCTCTTGGAAGCATGCGAGCGAGACTACTGGTCGCCGGATGCCGAAACACTCGAAGCCCTGCGACAGGCCGGGGACGAACTTGAAGACCGGGTCGAAGGGCTCGGCTTGCCGGAAGGAGCCGCCGCATGACCATGCTAGACCTTGAACGTCCAGGTGCGCGTCCAATTGAAACCTATGAGGATGGCGAAGGCAGTGTTCAGGTTAAACTTGACCCATCAATGGAAATCGAAAGCGCAAAAGTTTTTGCTATTTATGGCAAAGGCGGGATCGGAAAGTCGACGACATCTTCAAATCTGTCTGTAGCGTTTTCAAAGATTGGAAAACGTGTCCTGCAGATCGGTTGCGATCCCAAACATGATTCTACATTCACACTGACGAAGCGGCTCGCGCCAACGGTCATTGACGTCCTGGAATCGGTCGACTTCCACAGCGAGGAGTTGCGCTCTGAAGACTTCGTTTTCGAAGGCTATAACGGTGTGATGTGTGTAGAGGCAGGCGGCCCGCCGGCTGGCACAGGATGCGGCGGCTATGTTGTTGGCCAAACTGTCAAACTTCTAAAAGAACATCACCTGCTCGATGATACCGATGTCGTGATTTTCGATGTTCTGGGTGATGTCGTCTGCGGTGGATTTGCCTCGCCGCTCCAGCATGCCGACCGGGGTCTCATCGTTACCGCCAATGATTTTGACTCTATATTTGCAATGAACCGCATCGTTTCAGCGATTCAGGCAAAGGCCAAAAACTATGATGTTCGGCTTGGCGGCGTGATCGCCAACCGCTCTGCCGCGACGGACGAAATCGACCGATATAATGCGGCCACGGGCATGGAACGCCTCGCACATTTTCCTGATCTCGACGTAATCAGACGGTCTCGCCTGAAAAAATCGACACTGTTCGAAATGGGCGACACGGACGAGCTAAAGGCGGTCCAGGCCGAATACATTCAGCTTGCCGAGAAGCTGTGGGCCGGCGTCGACGAGTTGACCGCCACGCCGATGAAAGATCGCGATATCTTTGATTTCCTGGGGTTTGACTGACATGCAGACAGACACCTACCTCCAGCGACGCGGCGAACTGGAAACCTATTTCGATCGGACTGCGTCCATTGCCTGGCAGAAACTGACATCGGATGCGCCCGTCAGCGGTGTTCGGGCAAAGGTTCGCGCAGGCCGGGAAGATATGCGCACCGTTTTACTGAACTGGTTGCCAGAAGATCTAAATGGTTGTCGGATCCTGGATGCCGGCTGCGGGACCGGCCAATTCGCAATCGAAGCGGCCCGGCGCGGCGCAGACGTCGTTGCCATCGATCTAGCCGGAACACTCGTTCAACTCGCCAAACAACGCCTTATCGAACTCGGCCTTGAGAAGAAGGTCGATTTTCGTGTGGGTGATATGTTCGACCCTTCCCTAGGCACGTTTGATCATATCATCGCCATGGATTCCATTATCCACTATTCCGCGCCGGATATGGTTCGAATTCTCGAAGGGTTTGGCGGGCGCTGTGCCAATTCGATGCTCTTCACGTTCGCACCGCGCACGCCCGCCCTTTCGGTCATGCATGCGATTGGGCAAGTTTTCCCGCGCGGCGATCGGTCCCCCGCCATCAATCCCATCCGTGATACCGCTTTGCTGAAGCGGATCACCGACAGCGCGGATTTGCAGGCCTGGACACCACGGCGAACCCATCGGGTGCAGGCCATGTTTTATGTCTCCCAAGCCATGGAGCTCGTTCCGAATGGCGGATGATCGCGCTCCACTCTCAATGGCCTGGACGGGAATGAGCTCACGCTTCCTTCCCTTTGCCGATGCTGCCAGCGAAGACTTGCCCCTGGGCCGTCTGCTGCGGCTTTCGCTGTTCCAGGTGTCTGCGGGAATGGTTTTGGCCCTACTAACCGGTGCCATCAATCGCGTTATGATCGTCGAGCTGAGCGTTCCGGCCTGGCTCGTGGCTTTGATGGTATCTCTTCCACTGGTTTTTGCCCCCTTTAGGGCCCTGATCGGGCATAAATCGGATACCCACATATCGGTTCTTGGGTGGCGGCGTGGGCCCTATATCTGGTTCGGCTCGCTCTTCATGTTTGGTGGGTTGGCCATTATGCCCTGGGCCTTGCTGGTTCTGTCGCCGGAGACAGACACGCCAGTATGGGCGGGTCAAGCGGGTGCAGCCCTCGCCTTCCTGGCCGTCGGTGCCGGACTGCACACAACGCAAACCGCCGGCTTGGCACTCGCGACGGATATTGCGCCAGTTGAGAAACGCCCCCGGGTCGTCGCGCTTCTTTATGTAATGCTACTGATCGGCATGGGCCTAAGCGCCTATGTCTTTGGCATTCTCCTGCAAGATTTTACCCATGAAAAACTGGTCAAGGTCATCCAGGGCTCGGCGGTTGCTGCCATGGTCTTCAATATGGTGGCCCTTTGGAAGCAGGAGGCACGCGACCACTCCGCAGACAGCCCTTCCCCACTAAACACGTCTTTCCGCCATGCGTGGAAGGGGCTTCTGGAAGATCCTCAGTCGAAACGGCTTTTACTCGCCGTCGGGCTAGGCACGGCCGCTTTTGCCATGCAGGATATTTTGCTGGAGCCCTATGGCGCGGAGATCCTCGCAATGACGGTTTCCCAAACAACGCAACTCACCGCGCTCTTTGCGGCAGGCTCCATTCTGGGATTTGCTCTGGCGGCACATCGGCTTACGCGCGGTGCCAATGTTTATCGCTTGGCATCTTGGGGTATTTTGATCGGTGTTGCTGCTTTTTCCGCAGTGATCTTTGCCGATCCAATTGGATCGGTCGCTCTGTTTCGATTAGGGGCCGGGCTCATTGGCGTCGGTGGTGGTCTGTTCTCGGTGTGCATGCTCGCGGCTGCCATGTCGCTCGCCAAAAATGGAAATAGCGGTATCGCCCTTGGAGCTTGGGGAGCCATTCAGGCAACGGCGGCCGGGGTCGCACTCGCGGCCGGAGGCGCCATTCGCGACGTGATCGAGCACCTGGCCGGGAAAGGTATGCTCGGCCCAGCACTCACACATGATGCCGTTGGCTATAGCGTCGTCTATCACATTGAGATTTTCCTACTTTTCACAACGCTCGCGGCGATTGGGCCGCTCGTGCGATACGCCCCAACCACAATTCAAACCCCATCTAGCAAGAAAGCCTTCGGGCTGGCCGCATTCCCCGGCTGAACACCAAGAATAGGAGACGAACAAATGATTTTTGGAGGCGAATATGTAGACGGAATCGACCTGGTCGACATAAGTCTTTGGCTGTTCACGATCTTCTTTATCGGACTTGTGTTTTATCTTCAGGCGGAAAGCCGGCGTGAGGGCTATCCGGAGGAGCATGACACCACGGGCCGGGTGAATACTGCGCGTCCTTTCTTTGAGCGCATGAAAAAGCGGTTTCGGCTTCCCCATGGACGTGAAGACTATGTTCCTGAGGACGCACCAAGGGATGCGCGCGAGCTTGCCATGCGCCGCACGGCTGCCTTTGCGGGCGCGCCTTATGTGCCAACTGGTGACCCAATGCTCGACGGCGTCGGACCAGCTTCTTTCGCAGAGCGCCAGGATGTCCCGGATTTGACCCTGGATGGCGAACACCGCATCGCGCCCTATCGGGCGTCGCCTGGCTACAAGGTCTCGGAGAAGGATCCTGATCCGCGGGGTATGCGCGTCCTTGGGGCCGACGGAAAGATTGCCGGAGAGATTGTCGATCTCTGGGTTGATCGGTCCGAGGCTATTATTCGCTATTATGAAGTCGGTGTTCCGATGACGGACGGCAGCACGCGGCGCGTCCTTCTGCCCGTTCCCTTTGCATCTATCAATTCGAACCGCGGCCGGGAACACGGTGTGAATGTAAAAGCGATCACGGCTGAACAGTTTACACGCGTCCCCGTCACCCGGGACCCGGACAGCGTCACACGGCTCGAGGAGGATAAGATTACCGGCTACTATGGTGGCGGCACGCTCTACGCGATGAAATCACGTCAGGAGCCTTTGCTGTGAACGTCTTTCCTGACGAAGAACGCCAGACATCCGAGCCTATTCCTGGCCTACCGGAAGCCCTGCCAGAAGGTGAAAAACTACTCTGGCAAGGTCATCCGGATACATGGGGACTAATGTTCGGAGCCTTTCGGCTACGCTGGATTGCGGCATATGTTCTGATCATGACAGGATGGCGCCTGATTGCGAAGGCGGGTGATGGTGCAGGTGCCGAAGAGCTGCTTGGCACGATTGGAATCGCTCTGATCGCCACAATGGTTGGGGTCTTACTGCTCTGGGTTATTGCGCGGGCTATGTCGCATGCAACGATTTTCACAATCACGAGCCAGCGCGTTGTCCTGAGGTATGGGATCGCGATCCGCAAATATGTGAATGCCCCATTTGCACAAATGGTTTCTGCACAGATTAAGCGACATGGGTCCAGGCTGGGCGATATCTCGCTCCAACTCACAGGGCCAGGGCAACTCGGCTATTTTTATCTCTGGCCCTTCGCTCGTCCCTTCCAGTTTCGCAGGGCCCACCCCATGCTACGCTCGATCGCTTCACCGGAAGACGTCTCAGCGCTGCTCGCGAACGCCGTTAAAGCGCATGCTCCCGAAGCCACAACGGTCGAGCTGGGTACGAACGAAGATCAAACCGAACACCTATCACCAAACCAACCCGTGGGCGCGGTCGGCGCCATTTGAGGACTGGATTCATGACGGCTACAAGCAAACGCAAGATAAAACCCTTTAGAAAATCCGACCCAATGCTAAGCGGCATTTTGGCGCTCATGATTTTTGTGTCGGGATTTAGTATTATTGCGCAATTCACCGGGTTCGGCGCGCAAAAGCCTGCAAGCTACGATATTGCCGATGCCGTCTCACTGAGGTTCACAGACGAAGCGGGTGGCGCAATCGGGGTCTATCGGGGCACATCGGAGGAGTTGCTCCATGTCTATCCAGCTGAAACTGGTGGGTTTGTGCGCACAAGCTTGCGTGCCCTCGCCTTTGATCGAAGGAAAGCCGGAATTGGGAAGGAACCACCATTCCTCCTTTTACGAACGAAAAGTGGCCCACTACTCCTAGAAGATCCGTCAACAAACAAGCGCATTGCACTCGACGCTTTCGGAAAAGAAAATTCCGATACCTTCAATATCCTGTTCAGCGCCGCATCTAGAGAGAGTGAACAATCATGATGCCAGTTCCCGATAGCACGCTCCGTGAGTTCACCCTGCCCTGCACAATCGTTGTGAACCATACATGGGACAGCCTGGAAGCCCATGTGGAGCTCGATGGCGATCTCCAGCCGGACATCGGCGATAAAATAACTGTCCACGGCGACCAGATTACCGTGCCATTTGGCGAGTCCCGAACCCTCAGGCGCCTCGCAACGGTTCGGCGGGCCAATTGGCTGGAAAAAGCATGGATTCGTATCCAGGCCTTTTTTGAGCTGACCGAGCTCTATGAAGTCAATTTCACCACGGGGAGGCTATGATGACGCACCAAGCGATCACCGCCGATGAAGCACTCGGCGAAGAAATCGAAAGTTTCAATACAAATGAAACAGCCCTCGAAGACACACTGCTTGCACCGCGGTTTTACACGACCGACTTTGATGAGATGGATAAAATTGATGTCAGCCCGGTCCGCGAGGAATGGGATGCGCTGATTGCTGAAATGGCGAGCGACCCGAACAAAGGGCATTTCAAAAGAACCAACGAGTTTGACAATATTCTGTACAAGCTCGATCCAAAATTGCGTGCTGAATTCGTCGATTTCCTCGTCAGCTCACTGACCTCTGAGTTTTCCGGGTGTGTTCTCTACAAGGAAATTGTTCGAAAATCGAACAATCCCGATGTGAAAGCACTCTTCAAATATATGAGCCGGGATGAAGCGCGACATGCAGGGTTCATCAACCATGTGCTGAAGGATTTTGGAATTGGCGTTGACCTTGGCTTTCTGACGCGCACCAAAAAGTACACGTTCTTCAAACCGAAATACATTTTCTACAGTGTCTACCTATCCGAGAAAATTGGATATGCGCGTTATATAACGATCTTCAGGCAGCTTGAGAAACACCCTGAGAAACGGTTCCACCCGATTTTCAAATGGTTTGAAGAGTGGTGCAATGACGAGTTCCGTCATGGCGAAGCCTTTGCCCTTTTGATGCGGGCTGATCCGAAGCTGCTCAGGGGCCGCAACAAGCTGTGGATCCGGTTTTTCCTGCTTGCCGTTTACGCGACGATGTATGTGCGTGATCATCGTCGGCCCGCTTTCCATGAAGCGCTTGGGGTAAACCCCACAGACTATGATTTTGACGTTTTTCGGTTGACCAATGAGATTTCGCGTCAAGTTTTTCCAATCGAAATTGACCTCGATCACCCGAAATTTCATACGCTTCTGGAGAAGATGCGCGAAACCGCCGATGGTATCGAAGATGCCAAAGCCGCTGGCGGCCTAAGGGGGGGCCTGAAACAGATCGGGTTGCGGCTGAACGCCGCGCGCCTTTTCGGCCAACTCTTCTTCCTACGCACAAACCCGAACAAGTTGCCCTCTCGCACGCGTCTGGAGCCGGTTTGGTGATTGCGTCCGCCCTTCTGCCCGTCCTTGCGGCGGTTGCGATCTGGTGGCTGAGCACCGGAGCGCTGCTTTGGCTCGTGGGTCGCAAGCCGCAGACCTATAAATGGACCGCGATCGGCATGTCCGCGGCCATGTTGGGCGCTATGGCTTTGACGCTTTGGTTAAGAGACAGGTCAGGGATCGGCGATGCATATCTGGCTTTCGCCGCAGGGGTCGTCCTCTGGGCATGGCACGAAACCATGTTTTTGCTTGGCTATATTTCAGGGCCACGCAAAACGCCGTGCCCGCCGAATTTGAAGGCTTGGCCACGATTTTTGGTTTCGACACAAACAGTTATTCACCATGAAGCAGCGATAGCATTCCATGCCGCTGCCCTTATCGGCCTGTCTTGGGGCACACAAAACCCATTCGTCATGGCAACATTCTTGCTGCTTTGGGGCATGCGGCTAAATGCCAAGTTTGTTGTTTTCCTCGGCGCACCAAATATCTCCGATGAGGTTCTACCGTCTCATCTGACCTATTTGTCGAGTTACTTTGGAAAACAACGCGTGACTGCTTTCTTCCCCCTGTTCATTTCCACCGCCACAATTGCGGCAACTGCCCTGACCTATCAGGCAGCCATTCTACCCCTTGGCAGCTTTGAACATATTGGATTTTTATTGCTCGGAACACTTGCAGCCTTGGCTGTTTTAGAGCATTGGCTTTTGATCTTACCAGTGCCAGATACGGCACTATGGTCGTGGGCCATCGACACATCTAACAAGACGTCGCCCCTTAAAAGCGGCGCATCGCAGTACGGGAGACACTGATGGACTATGACGCACTGTTTCGGAAGCAGCTTTCCGAACTTAAAGATGATGGGAATTACCGGGTCTTCGCAGATATCGAGCGGCGCAAGGGAGCATACCCTGCAGCGGCAAACCATAGCGGAATTGGACCAAAAGATATTACCGTTTGGTGTTCCAATGACTATCTCGGAATGGGCCAGCACCCAAAGGTTCTCGAAGCCATGCATACGGCCATTGATCGGTGCGGGGCCGGGGCCGGCGGAACACGCAATATTTCCGGCACCAATCACTACCATGTGCTGTTAGAGCGCGAGCTTGCAGACCTTCACAATAAATCCGCTGCGCTGCTCTTTACCTCCGGTTACGTCTCCAACTGGACCGCCCTCAGCACCCTGGCTGGACGTATTCCAGGCTGCATCGTCTTTTCCGATGAGCTAAACCATGCGTCGATGATCGAAGGCATTCGTCACAGCGGCGCGGAAAAGCGCATTTTCCGGCACAATGATATGGTGGATCTGGAAGAAAAATTGAAAGCGGTCGATCCGTCAGCTCCCAAACTGATTGCTTTTGAGTCGGTTTATTCCATGGATGGAGACATTGCACCGATTGCGGAGATCTGCGATCTGGCGGACAAATATGGTGCCATGACTTATATCGACGAGGTGCACGCTGTTGGCCTTTATGGGCCACGTGGCGGCGGTGTCGCTGAGCGCGAAGGCCTCATGGATCGGATTACAGTGATCGAAGGGACCCTCGCGAAAGCGTATGGCGTTCTGGGCGGCTATATTGCTGCCTCCGAAGATCTTTGTGATTTCATTCGCAGTTTTGCCTCTGGTTTCATTTTCACAACAGCTCTGCCGCCCGCGGTCGCTGCCGGTGCCCTTGC
>JBCBAO010000090.1:0-8931 GCA_038532405.1 Pseudomonadota bacterium
AGTACCTCCCGCTTTACGGCCCGCCGCGCCGCGCGGCCTTCCAGCTCCCGCTCAGCGATCGCTCGTACAGTGACGGTGAGTGCCTGGCTACTGGCGTTCCCACCAAGCGCACCGACAACTGGCAGAAGGATGGCCAGGGCAACAAACGCTTCAAGAGCTGGCTCAAAAAAGGAGATAATCGTCGAGGCAAAGAACGCCGTTAACAAATTCACGGCCAGCCAAGGGGCGCGGGCCTTTACGGCTTCTAGAACAGTATCCGACCCATCGGCGGAGGTAACGCCCGACAAGGCAAGGAGGTCTTCTGTGTTTTCCTCCTGGATGACATCCACCATATCGTCGACGGTGATCATCCCAGTAATACGCCCACTTTCATCCACCACTGGAGCAGATGCGAGGGAATATTTCTGGAACAGATAGGCCACCTCCTCCTGGTCCATGCCGGTTTCGATCTCAGTTTCGATATCCGTCATAATGTCGGCGAGGCGGACATCTCGCGGCGATCGCAACAGCATCGGAAGCGAGACGGAGCCGCGCACCTTAAAGCCCGGATCAACGACATAAATGTCGAAAAACTGTTCGGGCAGATCGCTGCCCGTCTCGCGCGCATGGTCGATGGTGTGGCCAACGGTCCAAAACTCCGGTGCGGCCACAAACTCGCGTTGCATCAGGCGGCCGGCGGTTTCCTCGTCAAAGTCCAGGGCCTGGCGCAACGGTTCCTGGTCTTCAGGCGTTAACTCGTCGAGGATCCGATCCCGACGCGCCTCCTGGAGGTCCTCAAGCACGGCGATGGCATCATCGGAATCGAGGTCGCTGAGCGCTGCCGTCACCACGGCGTCTGGAAGGGCTTCAACGGCATCTTCGCGGTATTCGTCCCGCAGCTCGATCAAAATCTCTGAGGGCAGTTCGCCGCCGAGCAGTTCGATCATCTGGGAAAAGCCTTCACCGGACAGCTGCTCCAGCGCGTCCGCGGCATCGGCCGGGTGAAGACGAGAGAGCGTCCGCGACAGCCAGCGGGTATCCCGTTCATCCAAGGCGTCTTCAAGATCACGCAAGAGAACAGCCTGGATCAAATCCTCGGCTTCAATTTGCTCGTCCATGTTCCCCGTTGGATCGACCATTTGGCACCTCCTGACCTTGCGGTTCGTCAGCCTCTTTCATGGCAGCGGTCGCAACCGTTGAATCGTGAGTGCCAAAGCCCGGAGCGAAGAACAAGGCGAAATGGCGCAGATGCGGATTGCTATCGACAGACAATCCATGGCCGCTATGCTCATAAAGTGTAGCGGGTTGAATTGGACTTAGAATATGTTCATGGCTCTGAGGCGTTTTGGCTTGGCGCGCCAGGCAAAAGGAGCGCTGTCACCGAATGATCCGGATGCCGTATCCAAACTCACACTCAGTGTTTGGCTGACGGATCTGGACGCCTTCTTACATATGACCAATACGCGCTATTTTGAGCTTATGGACATAGCGAGCCCGCGCTTGCTGCGCCGCAATGGCCTGGCCACTCGGGCAAAGGACAATGGTGTCGAATTTTTACCGGCCTACGCAAACCTCGATGTCCATTCCATGCTGAAATTATCCACTAAATATGAATTGCGCTCCCATATGGTTGGGGCAGATGATGAGTTTGTTGCCATCGGACATACCTTCCATTCACGGGGGAGATCTGCCGCCGACGGCACAGTTATCTACCGTCTGAATCGAACAAATGACACGCCGGTCGAACGGGCAACATTGGGACTGGAGGATTGTCCATATTTGCCTGATGAAATGAGGGCCTGGGCCGTCGCAGGCTTAACAAGTGGTGTCGTGGCAACCTAAGCGAGGGCCATGATTTCTTTTGAGACCCGCAAGGCGGAAACGGCAGCACCTTCGTGGAGGCCATCACTCAGATATGCGCCGCAATAGTGAACCCGTCGCCGACCGCTCGAGGCGCAAATCTCAGGCACGCGCGAGCGTGCAACAACCGTATGCACGGGCACGATATGGTCAGCCGTGCTTAGGATATCCGATGGCGCAATTGCCTCCTCCAAATTATAGGCGAAGGAATAGGTTCGATTGCCATCGATACCGTAAAAATCGTTCATGTAGGTATTGTATCCCCGGCCCGGTCCATCCTTATCGACAAACAGGTCCATCGGTGTGTGCGGCGCAAACTTAAAGCGGCCATACAGATCTGTTGTGGTGTGTACCTGGGTTCGAAAAACGCGATCTTTCCAAGGTCCGAACAAATGGCGCTCTGCATCGTCGGCATCGGTCAGGATTTTCAGCACTTGGCCTGGTGTGGTGGCAACGATCGCGCGGTCGAATTTGAGGGTTTCCCCCTGGACCGCAATCTCGACCCCGCCGACGACACGCGACAATACAACATCTCCGGCACCGGTCGTCACGGCAAATTTGCGTTTTGCCAGCAGCGCTTCGACATAGCTGAACACCCCATTTTTCAGGCGGGTCCAATCCGGATATTTGGTGGAGTGGAGGTAGGGCGCGACAAGGGAGACAGGCAGATCGCCGGCCTCTTCAAAGGGGGTTGAAAACGCAAGGGCAGCGAGGGCCTGCACAAAGTCATTCAATACGTCGGTTTCTCCGAAGAATTCCGATATCGGGGCATCGGAACTCGGATCACTGCGGACGATACGGCGAAACGTTGCGGCATAATCACGCCGCATATTCCGCACATCTGTGAGATATCCTCGGCTCGACAGCAACTTCGGCCAAACCTGGCCGTTTAACAGATGCTTCGGCTCTGAGGGCAAAAGGCGATCCCGGCGATGAAGCGCCGAGGACGGTTGCTTGGTTTCGGTCTCGACCCCAAGCTCGTCGAGAAGCGCATGCAATGTCGGGTAAGACTGTTTGTGGAAGCCGAGTACGCCGTTCTCTATGCGCAGATTTGCCGGTACGCCAGGCGCATCTATGTTACCATTCAAGGTTCGGATGTTTCCGCCGAGAACATCCTGTTTTTCAAACAAATGCACGTCGTGGACAGCGCTTACATGGTAAGCAGCAATGAGCCCACTCGCACCTCCGCCAATAATTGCGACTTTCACAATCCAACCCCGGTCCTGGCACCGCCCCCCTAAGTTGCCCTTTAACTGTCTTTGTAAGGATTAGTTGACCTGCGCTGGCCCTTCTATCCCGTTGAGTGCTCCCAGTTTTTTATTTTTGTACGTGATCACTCGTTAATATTTGACATATGCTGTGAGTCTTGGATGTCGAGTCGGTAATAGCAGTTACTGCTGCAAGCCGATGAAAACTCTTGATCCATATCCCACAAAAAACAACTTAAAGTAATTTTTGCGTCTTATTTGGGTTGTAAAGTGCGGGCGCTACGGCGCGCTTGACGTTCCGTTTCCAATCGGTCGAAGGCGTCTAGAATGCGATCTGGCAATTGCGGGCTCACGGCACCATCGAAACCGGTTTTCGTGGCCACAAGGTCCACGGTCGGGTGTGGCTTCTTGGGCGGAGCTACGAAGCGTCCAATTGTGTGCCCCTCAGCGACAAGGTCTCCATCGCGAAAAATTTCGTGGTAGAGGCAACTATAGTGTCCGCGCCAACCGATAAGTCGGGTCGTAAAAGTGATGCGATCTCCTTTGCGAAGCGGTTCGGCATATTTCATTTCCTTTGAAATCACGAAGGGCGACCATCCATTGGCTCTAAGTGCCTTTAGAATGCCGGACCGAACGGTGTAATCGAGAACACCGAGATCGGCATACGAAAAATGGCGGGCAGGCAGGATTGTTCCGCCAGCGCGGCTATCGCTCGACCAAACCGTAAAATCCAACCGCCCCGTTCCCCAAATACCAAACTTGGGAGCGCGAAAAGCGGTAAACATTATTAAGAGCAAACGTAGAACGAGGTTCATGTGTTCATCCAGAACGGCAGCGATCGGGCGGAACTATAGGTTTTCACCAATAGGGCGCAAAAGGCTTTGGTACACTAACTTATGGTGGAAAATCATACTGGTATACAAGGCTGTTCCCGCTTCAGATCTAGGTAACCAGCGCCGACACACGCTGTGCGAGATCCAAGGACGCTGTTAATCCGGGGCTTTCAATTCCAAAAAGGTGTATTTGGCCAGCAAGACCATGATCCACCGTCCCTGAAATCACAAAGTCCGCAGGTGGCTCATCTGGCCCAGAAATGCGCGGACGGATGCCGGAATAAGCCGGTTGGAGCGCCCCATCGGCGAGCCCTTTCCAATACTTGCGAACGGCATCGTAAAACAGCGCAATGCGGCCCTCATTGACGCGATAGTCGATCCGCTCGACCCATTCCATGTCCGGTCCGAAGCGGGCTTGGCCAGCCAGATCAAAGGTAAGATGCACGCCAAGCCCACCGCCGCTGGGCACGGGATAGATGAGCCGTGTGAATGGCGCTGGCCCAGAAAGTGCGAAATAGTTGCCCTTGGCAAAATACTGACCTGGCACCTGGTCTTGTGGAAACCCCTCCATCCGGTTTGCAAGGGCGGGAGCCCAGAGGCCGGCCGCATTCACGAATATGTTTGCCCTCAAACGGCAGGGATCGGCCCCGTCGCAAAACAAATCTATCCGTCCGTCAGCCCTCGCCTCACCCGCAACTATGGTCTGCCCCAAAGCGAGAACTGCGCCATGGTCCTCTGCCTCTCCCAGAAGGCTCAGCATATAAGCATGGCTGTCCAGGATGCCGGTTGACGGTGAGCGAAGCGCTGCTTCGGCGGAAATTTCGGGCTCTAGAGCCCTCGCTCGTGACGCATCCAACAAGACCAGATCCTCGACACCATTTGCCGCAGCGAGGCGCGCGATATCCTCCAATCTGCTCGTATCGGCGGGGGTGGTGGCAACAATAAGTTTTTCGCATTGGCGATAAGGTATGTGCCTTTGGGAGAGATAGTCGTAAAGCTGCTCCTTTCCCGCAACGCAGGCCTCGGCCTTCAAGGAGCCCTCGGGATAGTAAAGTCCCGCATGGACGACTTCGGAGTTTCGTGCACTGGTTTCGCTGCCGATCCTCTTGGCACGCTCAACCACAACAACCTCCCGACCGGCGCGCGCGAGGGCACGCGCGATAGCAAGGCCGATCACACCGGCACCGGCAATGACGCAGTCGGTTTCAAATTGGCTCGGCATGAAAGCCCCTTAATGCACGATGCATGCTTGGGACATGTAGCATGCGGAGGCATCAAACGCTTGCAAGGCAATCGCGGTATTTGGCAATTTGTCTCCGTGTAAGCGCTGCTGCCTGGCTCGGATCAGCATAATAGTCGCGGTACCAATTGGCTGTCTCCGCGATTGTGTCTTCCAAGCCCCAGGCCGGTGCCCAACCAAGCTTTTGCCGGGCTTTTGCGCTGTCCAGCATAAGCAATTGGGCCTCGCTTTGCTGGACCGGTTGAACGTCGACCTTCATATCGCCGAAATGTGTCGCAAAGCGCTGGACAAGGTCCCCCACGGGGATGCAGTCCTCAGCTTGGGGACCGAGATTCCATGCGCCTGCTTCCGGATCCGAGATCGGGCCGCCCGCTGCCTGATCGAGGAGCATCATATATCCGTGGACAAGGCAGGCAACGTGCTGCCAGGGCCGTGTTGCGGCTGGATTGCGCAGTACAATCGGGGCTCCAGACGCTGCTGCGCGGGCAATATCCGGCACCAATCGGCGGTCCGACCAGTCGCCGCCACCGATGATGTTTCCGCCCCGCGCCGACACAATGTTCAAACCCTGGCCCCAGGACGGAAGGGAGGCGCGGTATGACGCTATGGCGAGTTCACAACAGGCCTTTGACGCCGAATAGGGATCCTTGCCGCCAAGGGCGTCCACCTCGCGATAGGGATAAAGCCATTCCCGATTTTCGTAGACTTTGTCGGTGGTGATACAAACAACCCCATCTACGCTATCGGTCCGCCGGGCTGCATCGAGGATGTGGACCGTGCCCATAAGGTTGGCTGCATAGGTTTCAACTGGCTCCGCATAGGATGTCGGGACAAGGGTTTGCGCGGCCAGATGGAGTATCAGTTCAGGCTGCACCTCTGCAACGGCTTGCCGGACGAGCTCAGCATCTCGAATGTCTCCGATAATGTGGCGCGCACACAAAGCTTCGGCTCCGGTCGCGACAAACATGGATGGATCGGTGTCCGGGGCAAGTGAGAGGCCGGTGACCTCGCAGCCAAGCGCGTCGAACCAGTGCAACGCCCACGTGCCCGTGAACCCCGTATGACCTGTCAGGAGGATTCGGCGTCCCTTGAGGCGATCTTCAAATGATGGGGTCGGCATTTGTTCATCCACAGGCTGACCTCGGCCGTTTCACTGTGAAACACGTCCCGGGGTTTGGCATTCTGATTGCAAGAAACAGACAAGCGGCTTGATGGATAACAATGCACCTGTTCATTGCAATAGGGCGTGCAAATTTTGCGCGCCGTGGACTCAGCGCCCTTGCCAGGCACCGGTCTTTCGCGGTTTTGCCGCCTGTTTTTCCGGATAAAGCGCGGACACTGAAAAAAAGCTGCACGCCGCAGGCGAACGGGGTGGACGGCACCAGAGTAAACATGGTTCACAGAAGAAATACAGAAAAGAATTTGGATGGTAACGTCCTTATGCTTGGCCCAGTTGGGGGGGTGCGGCTGAATGGCAGATACAGGTGTTCCGATCGGGTCGACTGACGCCATGATTGAGCTGCCCGAACCGATGCCCTCAAAGCAGAGGTTTGTGGTTCTGGACACACTTCGCGGATATGCCGCGATCGTCATCGTCCTCTATCACTATAAAGCCGTCCGGCCGCTATTCGCCTCCTATCTTGCCGTAGATTTCTTTCTTATTTTATCTGGCTTTGTCCTCACCCATGCTTATTTTAGCCAACCGAATTTCCGTTTCTGGCCGTTCGTACAAGCGCGCTTTGCACGGCTCTATCCGCTGCACCTTCTGACGCTGATTACGAGCGCGGGGGTTTATCTGCTTGTCGGTCGTTACTTGGACAAATCGGATTTTTTGCTGCACGCGTTGATGATCCACAATATCGGGATCGGGCCGGATTCCATCGAGTTCAATTCGCCGTCCTGGTCAATCTCAGTTGAGTTCTGGGTGAACGTAGCCTTGGGCGGAGCGCTGCTCTGGTGTTTGCCGAGCCTAAAATCTCGGTGGATACGATGGGGTGTCCTGCTCGGCGTATCCTATCTTGCCTTTATTGTCCTGGCGCTCCATGCCGGCCATTTGAATGCTGTGGAAGACAATGTGGTTCCACTGGTAAATGCTGGCCTGCTGCGCGGCCTGGCATCCTTTTGTATAGGGATCGTAATTTACGAGCTGTTTGTGTTCGTCAAACCGAAGCTAGATGCCGCCGGATATAGGCTTATTTCGCGTTTGACCCCCGTGGTCATTGTTTTGTTTGTGATGTCGCTGCTCAATCCAGCGGTGGAGACAGCGGCCGACTTTCTTTACATTCCCTTTTTCGCAGGCGTCGTCTTTCTCGCAGCTTTTGAGCGGGGTGTTGGCGTTGCCCAACTTGGTCGCTTCGCCTATTTGGGGTCGATTTCCTTCGCCCTTTACCTGGTACACCGGCCGATCCAGCAGTTCTTTGTCCATATCCTTGACGGTACGGGCGGGCTTGCGGCTGAAATGGGCCTATCGCTGGTGGTCATCTTTGCGGCGGCCCATCTCGCCCACCGCTATTTCGAGCTGCCAATGAACCGGCTGGTAAAACGGCTGCTGGAGCGTGGTGGCCATGTTTTGCGGCGGCAATTCCGGCGCTATTGAGCTTCCATCTCAAAGAGTATTGTAGACCTGCAACACTCTCTATCCGAATGTTTATCGGGATGCATAACCGGTTGCTGGAGCAGCGCATGTCGTGCTCTGCTCAAATCCTAAAATCAAAAAAATAGTGGAAAGCGGCGTCAGAAAGATAAAAGACCGCGGCGTCGTCATCCGAATAAAGATTTTAGATAAACAGTGAGGACAAACGTCATTATGAAGATTCGCTATTTCGCAGGAGCCTCGCTCTTTGCGCTCTCAAGTGTCGCTGCAGTTGCGCCAGCGCACGCCCAGGAGACCATACCTGTTCCAGCTTCGGAGGAAGACGAACGCACACTCAATCAGGTTGTTGTCACCGGCTCATTTATCCGCCGTCAGTCCCAGGCAGATCTCGCGTCGCCGCTTGATACGGTAACCAATGTCGACATCGGCAATATTGGGGCCCAAAATATTGCAGACCTGACCCAGACCCTGACAATCAACACCGGAGCACAGAACAATCCAGATGCGTTCACCCAGGGTGGCACAACGGGCACATCGAACATCAATTTGCGCGGCCTTGGCGTTGCCTCGACGCTCATCCTCTTGAACGGGAAACGCCAGACCCTGTCCGCCGCGCCGACAAATGACGGCATCAACTTTGTGGACACGAGTTCCCTTGTTCCCTTGATCGCCGTTCAACGCGTTGAAATTCTGAAGGACGGTGCCTCATCGCTTTACGGATCAGACGCGGTTGCTGGGGTGGTGAACTTCATTACCCGGGAAGACTATGACGGCGTGCTCCTCTCTGGCGAATATACCAATCATTTGAGCCAGGGTGAGTATGACGAATTCAACGTCCAGGGCCTTGTTGGCAAAACCTTCGGGGACCTCTCCCTTTTGGGCGCGATCAGCTATCTTGACCGCTCACCGCTGACGACGGAGGAACGCCGCCTCTCCAATCCGGCCGACGACACCTCTGCGCTTGGTAACCCAGGTGCCTTCTTCACCACAGGGGATGACCCAATCGCCTCGCCGTTTGGAGGAACACCTCCCCTGCCACCAGGCACCCCTTTCATTGACCCGGACTGCGCCGCAGCCGGCGGTTTCCCAGGGCCAGCAAGCGCTGCAACCGCATCGCTTGTTCCGATTGGGGTCGGGTTTTGTGGGTTCGATTTCGGTGAGTTCTTCAATCTTGTTCCAGATGAAGATCGGCTGACACTCTTTACGTCCGCCAAACTG
>JBCBAO010000091.1:0-8888 GCA_038532405.1 Pseudomonadota bacterium
GATGGCTGCGTGCCTGGCTAGATGGCTGCTTGCCTGATGGCTGCGACACGCCACACCGCGCTTGCCAAAGGGGCCCGACGCGCTATGGACAGGCACGTTTTCCTTCCAACGCCACCGAGACGATGCCTGTTTCCCGTATTTCCGATCGTTTTAAGCAGCTGAAATCCGAGCGCCGGGCGGCGCTTGTGACCTATTTGATGGCGGGTGATCCGGATCTGGAGAGTTCTTTTGAGGCTATGTGTGCGCTCCGGGACAATGGCGCGGATGTGATTGAGCTTGGCGCGCCGTTTACAGACCCGATGGCCGATGGGCTTTCCATCCAGATGGCTGGGCAACGCAGCCTGGCCGCGGGGACGACGCTTAACCATGTGTTTGCCCTGGCCGAAAGGTTCCGCCAGAGCGATCAGGAGACGCCGCTTGTGTTGATGGGTTATGCCAACCCCGCCCACGCGATGGGCTATGGGGCTTTTGCAAGTGCCTTAGCGAAAGCCGGTATTGATGGCACCATTCTGGTGGATCTGCCGCCGGAGGAAGATGGTGATCTGCGGGCGGCCTATGCCCCCCATGACCTGGCGGTTATTCGGCTTGCGACACCGACAACAACGCCAGATCGCCTCGCAAAGATTGCCGACGGAGCCTCTGGTTTTCTCTACTATGTTGCGGTGACGGGGGTGACCGGCGCTGCGTCGGCTGACCCGGGATCCATCGCCCAGGGGGTGAACCTTGCGCAGCAGGCGTCCGGTTTGCCGGTGTGTGTCGGTTTCGGCATCAAGACCGGGGCCCAGGCTGCAGCCATGGCGGAGATCGCTGATGGGGTTGTCGTCGGCTCCGCTTTGGTGGACCATGCACGCAAAGCAAGCGAATCAGAGCAGTTTGAGCAGGCTGCGCAGGGAATGGGAGCCCTGGCGAAAGAGCTAAGCACCGCTATATATGCCATCACAAAGTGATTTGGCAGGCGTAAACAGAAGGGCCTGGTGGCTATGAACTGGTTGTCTAATATCCGCCCTCCCGGGTTGAAAAACCTGCTGGGAAAACGCGAGACCCCGGAGAATCTGTGGGTTAAATGTCCAAAGAGTGGTGAGCTTGTCTACCAAGCCGATCTCGCGGCCAATTGGTGGGTGACCCCTGCCGGGGCCCATATGCGCATTTCCCCACGCAATCGGTTCCGCCTGCTGTTCGACGAGCAGCGTTGGGAGTCAATTGCTTTGCCGCCGGCACCGCGTGACCCGTTGAAGTTCAAGGATGACAAACCCTATGCCGCCCGGCTGAAAGCGGCCAAGGCCAAAATCGATGCGCGGGACAAGACCGAAGCAGAAGCCGGCGGAGACGATATTCGCCAGGATGATTGCATGGCCGCAGCGTTCGGCAAGGTTGGCGGGGTGCCTGCGGTCATTCTGGTCCAGGACTTTGCGTTTATGGGCGGATCCCTCGGTATGGCCGCTGGCGAGGCGTTTGTGGCGGCGGCCCAGATGGCGGTTGCGAAGAAGGCCGCTTTCATTGTGGCAACGGCCTCCGGAGGCGCACGGATGCAGGAGGGCACGCTATCGCTGATGCAAATGCCGCGCACGACGCTGGCCATCCAGGAAGTTCGCGAAGCAAACCTACCCTATATTGTTGTGCTAACGGACCCGACATCGGGCGGCGTTTCTGCGTCCTATGCCATGCTTGGTGATGTGCACATTGCCGAACCCGAAGCGATGATCGCGTTTTCAGGTCCCCGCGTGATCGAGCAGACCATCCGCGAAAAACTGCCGGATGGGTTTCAGCGCTCCGAATTCCTGCGTGAAAAAGGTGTGATCGACATCGTCACGGACCGGCGGGAATTAAAGGATGTGATCGCCCGCGTGATTGGTCACTTGATGCCGAAGCGCCGCCGCAAATCGGATCAACCCATTGGTCCGGTCGCGCAGCCAGCCGCAGATGCCGCCCCTGCCGAAGAGGCCAAAGAGGAACCGGCTGATTGAGCCGCGCCAGTCCGCGCCTCGAAGCGGCGCTCAAACGCTTCGAGGGCCTTTACCCGGAAACAATAGACCTTAGCCTGGATCGCATCTTGCGTGTTCTGGATACGCTTGGCCGCCCCCAGGATCGGCTGCCGCCGGTCATCCATGTTGCCGGCACAAATGGGAAAGGGTCGACCACCGCTTTTCTGCGCGCGATGGCAGAGGCTGCGGGATTGCGGGTACATGTCGCGACCTCGCCGCACCTTGTGCGCTTCAATGAGCGCATTCGCCTGGACGGGCAGCTTGTGGAAGACGCGCCGCTTATCGCCTGGCTTGACCGCGTCCATGATGCCGTTGATGGCGGCGAGATTACCCATTTTGAAGCCACGATGGCGGCAGCCATTCTCGCCTTTAGCGAGGTGCCGGCTGATCTTCTGATCCTGGAGGTTGGCCTGGGCGGACGCTTTGATGCATCGAACGTCGTTGATCAGCCCGCGGTGAGCGTGATCACACCCATCGATTACGACCATAAAGCCTATCTCGGATCGGACCTCTCTCGGATTGCCTGGGAAAAGGCGGGCATTATCAAGGCTGGCTGTCCGGTGGTCTCTGCCATCCAGGGAGATGTTCCGGCCGGTGTGATTGCCGAGGAAGCGTTTTCGCTTGATGCCCCCTTAACCGTTTTACGGCCCAAGGATATGCAAGCGATTAGGACACCGCTAGCGCTGAGGGGCATCCACCAGATTGCAAATGCGGCCCTCGCGGCTAAGGCGCTTGCCGTTTGGGGGCATCCGGCAATCAATGATCAGGCGATTGAGACGGGCGGGAAAACTGCGGTTTGGCCGGCGCGATTCCAGAGATTGTCCGATGGGCCGGTGACGCAGCGGGTACCGGGCATCGCGGTCTGGCTGGATGGTGGGCACAATCCCCATGCTGCCCGCGCGGTGGCAGCTGAGCTTGGCCGCGGGGAAGGGCCTTTTGGTCTGGTGGCGGCGATGATGGCGGGCAAGGATGCGGCTGGTTTCTTTTCTGCCTTTCGTGGTTTGGAGAGCCAAGTCTTCACATGTCCCAATGCCGAGGGCCACAATGGCGCGCCGCCCGATATTCTTGCCGGGGCGGCGAGGCAGGCGGGGCTGGAGGCAACGGCCTGTGAGGACTTTGGGGTCGCGCTCGACCGGGCGGCGGCGTCGGGCGCGCGCATCATCCTGATCTGCGGATCGCTTTATCTTGCCGGCCAAGTGCTGGAGCAGAACGCGGAACTTCCAGTTTAACTATACTGCCGGGCGCCAATCTGGCGGCGCGAGTTCGAAACCGGCCATGTCAAAGCCGGGGGCGACGACGCAGCTGACAAGGGTCCAGGCCCCCAAGGTTTCGGCTGTTTGCCAATGGTTCGCCTCAACAATGCATTGGGGGCGCTGGCCTGCGCGCAGATCGGGGCCAAGGGCATGCGTGCTCGCGCCCTGCCCACTGGGCTTGGACAGGGTTAAGGCGAGCGGGCCACCGGCATGCCAAAGCCAGACCTCGTCGGCATCGACCCGGTGCCAATGGGACACCTCGTCCGCTTGCAGGAGATAATAGATCGCCGTGGACGAGGCCCGCGCGCTGACCCCGGGTGCGGCGCGAAACGTTTCCACGAAATGCCCCCCTTCCGGGTGGGGGGCCATTTTCAAAAGGCGGATGATTTCGGTTGCGGCAAGGTCGCCAGAGATTGCGGGCATGGTTCAGGCGCGGTCTTTCCGGCCGCGCACTTCGCCGAACGTGGCCACGGCATCGCCTGCATGGCCCATCGCGGCTTGAAACGCCGGATCGTCGGCGCGCAGAAATGGATTGGTCTCCAGCTCTCTGGCCAGTGGCATTGGCACGGTCCACTCGCCCCGCGACCGCTTGTCTTTGATTTCAACGATATAGCGGCGGAGTGCAGGATTTTGCGGATCCACGGTTTCAGCGAAGCGTGCATTGGCCTCGGTGTACTCATGGGCGCAATAGAGGAGCGTGTCCCGTGGGAGGGCTTTCAAGGTCGATAGGCTTTCCCACATCATGGCTGGGGTGCCCTCAAAAACGCGTCCGCAGCCAAGGGCGAAGACCGCGTCGCCGACAAAGGCCACCTCTTCAGATGCGAGATGATAGGCGACGTGGCCAAGAGTGTGGCCCGGAACGCCGAGCACATTTGCCGACAGCGTGCCGAGTTGGACCGTGTCTCCTGTGCCAACAGGCCGATCTATACCTGGGATTTTTTCAGCTTCACCCGCCGGACCTATGACCCGGCATCCGGTTGCTTCCTTGATGGCAAGGTTGCCGCCGGTATGGTCAGGATGCCAGTGCGTGTTCCAGATTTGGGTAATGGTCCAGCCTTTCGCGGCAGCCGCTTCCAGGTATATGTCAGCATCCGGCGTATCAATGCAGGCGGTTTCGCCAGACATGGAATCGTGGGCGAGGAACCCGTAATTATCGGATAGGCAAGGGAATTGATGTATCTTCAGCACAGGGTAGGTGTCCTTTTGCCTGCTTGAGCAATTGGCCAATAGCTAGCACAAGATACCCCCATGCGTCAGGATGTAACCTCCCTTGAACGGTTTTATACCACGCCCCTGGGGCGAGCCGCAGCACGTTCGCTGGCTGGCCGTATTGCCTCTCTTTGGGGCAGTCTTGAAGGAGAACACCTGCTTGGAACGGGGTTTGCGACGCCAGTTCTGGGCGCGTTTGGAGCGAGCGCCGAAAGCTGCATTGCCGCCATGCCTGCCTCCCAAGGGGCCCTTATCTGGTCAGCCAATGCCGACCGCGGTATTTCCACGGCCCTGGTCGAGGACAATCGCCTGCCATTTAAGGATGGTGTCGTTACTCGGGTGATCCTGATGCACGGCCTTGAGGAAACCCATGCCCCATCGATCATGTTGCGCGAAATATGGCGGGTCATGGCTCCGGAAGGGCGCTTGATCGTGATTGCCTCAAACCGGCTCGGTCTCTGGGCGCGGGCCGAATCGACGCCGTTTGGCCATGGGCGGCCATGGACGCGCAGTCAATTGACCCGGCTGTTGCACGAGTCCCTCTTCCAGACGACGGCTTGGACCCATGGCCTGCATATGCCCCCAACGGGGTGGGCCCCGATTTTCTCGCTCCACGAAACCCTCGAACGCCTTGGGGAAACGGTCAGCCGGGTCATGGGCGGGGTCGTCCTGGTCGAGGCGAGGAAGCGTCTCTATGCCGATACAAAGGGTCGGGCGATCGAGTTTGGACCCGCCCGCGCCGTCCGCGCGCGCAAGGGTTTGGCACGCGTGCCCAGAGATGAGGCATTAGATCTCTGATTCATTAATGATTTTTCATCCCCCATTGACGAAGCGCGGGACGCGGTGACACCTTGTAAAAGGAATCATTGGGGAAGTCGGCCATGAAACTCGTCACAGCTATTTTCAAACCCAGTCGTCTGGACGCCGTCATAGATGCCCTTGGAGGGGTCGGAGCATCAGGTCTGACGGTATCCGAAGTGCGTGGATATGGTCGCCAACAGGGCAAGACCGAGGTGTATCGCGGAGCGGAATACGAAATCCGCCTTCTGCCCAAAGTGCAGATTGACGTCGCCTGTTCCGATGAGGCTGCCGAGCGCATCGCCGAAGCGATTATAGGCGCCGCCAATACCGGAACCATCGGCGATGGAAAGATCTTCATTCGTGGGCTGGACACAGTCATCCGCATTCGCACGGGCGAGCGGGATGAGCAGGCGGTGTCGACCTAACGGACCGGATGCTACATGCGCGCTTGACAAGCTGAGGTTGGTCTAACACCTCTCCGGCATGATTGTCGCCGTTGATGGAACACTTGCATCGGGAAAGGGCACCATCGCCCGGGCGCTGGCAGCTTGGCTGGGTGTGCCCCACCTTGATACCGGTGCCCTCTACAGGGCGACCGCTTTGTCGGCTTTAACAGCCGGGGTGCGCCTTGAGGATGAGGCTGCCCTTGCGGAATTGGCTGGATGCCTTGATGTCGAGGCTTTCGAAGACAGGGATCTGCGCACGGCGGCCGTCGGGCAAGCGGCGTCGAAGGTCGCCGCGCTTCCGGCTGTCCGGGCGGCCCTGGTCTCCTTTCAGCGCAATTTTGCCGAACGGCCCGGCGGTGCTGTGCTCGATGGCCGCGATATTGGCACCGTGATCTGTCCGACTGCTGATGTGAAGCTATGGGTGGACGCTGATATTGCCGAGCGTGCCCGGCGGCGGCGGAAGGAATTGGACGCGGCCGGCCAGCCGATCAGCCAAGACAAAATGGTCGCCGAATTGACCGAGCGGGATGAACGGGATCGATCACGCAGCGTTGCGCCTATGCAAAAGGCAAAGGATGCGGTGTTGATTGATACAACTGATCTCTGTATAGACGCGGCTGTGGATAAGGCGCGGTCAGTGATAACGGCTGTTCTCGATGCCAGAAGCCGCCATCTCTAGGAGACTGCCTCTACTGGTCGTCGCCTAAAACCAAAGGATGGCACCCACGCCTTACGTATCAAATTTAACCCCTCGCGCGGGCGAAGGGCGCTATGGCTGGTGCGACAGCCGGCCCCTAATTCCCGCACCTTTTTGGAGCCAGTATGTCAGTCGAAACCCTTAACCCAACCACAGACGATTTCGCCGCCATGTTTGAAGGCAGCGCAGCGGCTGAAACCATGACCGAAGGCAAAGTTGTTCCTGCAACTGTTATTTCGGTCGAAAATGATGCCGTCGTCGTAGATGTTGGCCTTAAGACCGAAGGGCGCATTCCCCTGAAAGAATTCTTCCTCGATGAGAACCAGCCGGAAGCCGGCAGGATTGTCGAGGTGTATCTGGACCGTATCGAAAATGCCCTCGGAGACGCTGTTCTCTCCCGTGAGAAAGCCCGCCGGGAAGAAAGCTGGATCCGTTTGGAGGACATGTACAACAAAGAGGAGCCGGTTCAGGGTGCGATTGTTGGCCGGGTGAAGGGAGGCTTCACGGTCGATCTTGGCGGTGTCAACGCTTTCCTTCCAGGGAGCCAGGTTGATATTCGTCCGGTGCGGGATATTGGTCCGCTGATGGGGGAAAAACAGCCATTTGCCATCCTGAAAATGGATCGGCCGCGGGGCAATGTCGTTGTCTCCCGCCGCGCTGTGCTTGAGGAAAGCCGTGCCGAGCAACGTGCCGAGATCGTTGGCGAGATGGCTGAGGGCGATGTCCGCGAAGGCGTCGTGAAAAACATCACCGACTATGGCGCCTTTGTCGATCTTGGCGGCATTGATGGCCTGCTCCATGTGACCGATATGAGCTGGAAACGGATCAACCATCCAAGCCAGGTTGTTGAGGTTGGCCAGACTGTGAAAGTCCAGGTCATCAAGATTAATCCGGACACGCAGCGTATCTCCCTCGGTATCAAGCAACTCGGGTCCGATCCTTGGGACGGCGTTGAGGCGAAGTATCCAATCGGCACGCGCCTGGAAGGCCAGATCACAAATATCACCGACTACGGAGCGTTTGTTGAGCTGGAAGACGGTGTTGAAGGCCTGATCCATGTCTCGGAAATGAGCTGGACAAAGAAGAATATTCACCCCGGCAAAATCGTCTCCACATCTCAAACCGTGGACGTCGAAGTCCTGGATGTTGATAGCGAAAAACGCCGTATTTCCCTTGGGCTGAAACAGACCATGGACAATCCGTGGGATGCCTTCCTCGCTGAAAGCCCGATCGGAACTGAGATCGAGGGCGAAGTTCGTGGGATCACGGAATTTGGATTGTTTGTTGGCCTTGGCCCCGATCTTGATGGCATGGTCCATATCAATGACATCTCCTGGGAACAGTCCGGCGAAGAAGCGATCCAAGCCTATAACAAAGGCGACATCGTTAAGGCGAAAGTGCTCGATGTAGATCCTGATAAGGAGCGTATCTCCCTCGGCATCAAGCAAGTTGGCGGCGATCCTTTGTCTGCCGATACTGGCATTGCGCGCAATGCGATTGTTACCTGCACGGTCACGGAAGTTGCATCCGGTGGCATTGAGGTTGAGTTTGGCGATCCGGCTATGCGGACGTTTATTCGGCGGTCCGATCTGTCCCGGGATCGTTCCGAGCAACGCCCGGAGCGGTTTGCCGTTGGCGACAAGGTCGATGCCCGTGTCACAAATGTGGACAAGGGTTCGCGCAGGGTGACCTTGTCGATCAAAGCCTTGGAAATCGCCGAGGAAAAAGAAGCCGTCGCCCAATATGGCTCCGCCGACAGCGGTGCTTCGCTTGGAGACATTCTGGGTGCGGCGCTTGCGAGCACGGATACGCCAGCAGCGGCGGAGGCACCTGAAGCCGCGCCGGAGCCAGCGCCTGCAAAAAGCGCGAGCGCAGATGTGGCTGCTTTGGACGCCCGTGGACGTTTGTCAGCGCCCCAGGGCGAGGCGGACGATCTGAAACGGATCAAAGGCGTTGGACCCGTGCTTGAAGGGAAGTTGAACGATGCTGGGATCTTCCATTTCTGGCAGGTGGCGGCACTCACAGGTGAACAGATTGAATCCCTGGAGGAAGAAATGAGCTTTCCCGGTCGCGTTGAGCGCGACGGTTGGTTGGAACAGGCGCGTGAGTTCGCTGCTGAAGGATGATCGTTTTTTGGTCAGTTACAGGCTAACTGTTTCTATTCCTTCCGAAAATTAAGAAAAATCTTGTGGCGGAGGCTTGGGCTTCCGCCACAAATACGTTTAAAGTAGTGCTATGTTGAGATCCGAACTCGTTATACGACTTGCTGAAGAGCACCCGCATTTGCCCCATAAGAGGGTTGAGCAGGTGATCGATGTTATATTTGAAGAAATCTCTGCCGCACTTGAACGGGGTGACAGGGTGGAGCTTCGTGGCTTTGGCGCATTTTCCGTACGTGAGCGGGATGCTCGACGCGGGAGGAACCCCCGCACCGGAGAACCGGTGGATGTGCCGGCCAAGCGTGTTCCATTTTTCAAGGCCGGAAAAGAGCTTCGGATGC
>JBCBAO010000092.1:0-8883 GCA_038532405.1 Pseudomonadota bacterium
ACCAGCATCGATTGCCGACAGCGCAGCCACGACCGCGGACCGCGTCAATTCCAGCTCCGTGAACATGATGGCGGCCCTATGCTGCAAAGCCTGGAAAGAACCGATCAGCTGGCCGAACTGTTTGCGCGTCTGCAAGTAATCAAGCGTCATTTCAAACGCAGCTGACGCGCTTCCCAGCATTTCTGCTGCAAGCCCGGCGCGGGCCCGGTCCAGCACAGCATCCAACACCGGATAGCCCTCGTCCACCTTGCCTATGGGCGTGCCGACAGCTCCGTCAAAGACAAGATGTGCCGCGCCATGGGCATCGAGTGTGTTTAACGTTTGGACCGCAACACCATCAGCATCCCGCGGCACCAGAAACAGGCCAATCCCGGCTTCGTCGGTCGCCTCGCCGGAGGTGCGCCCCACAACGATAAACATATCGGCATGTTGACCATCCGGAACAAAACGTTTCGAGCCATCAAGCCGATATCCTCCGTCCGCTCGGTTGGCGCGAAGCGCAATCCGGTTTGGCGCATGGTGCGCCCCCTCGTCCAGGGCCAAGGCGAATGTTACCTCGCCGCTTGCAATTTTCGGCAACCAGTTGCGAGCAAGGTCCATGTCACCGGCAAGCTCAAACACCGATGCCGCGATGAGCGCCGTTTGCAAAAGCGGCGTCGCCGCCAGCGTGCGCCCCTGGACCTCCAGAATTTGGCCAAGGCCAACCAGCCCAAAATGCTCCCCACCCGGCTCATCTGGAATGATCACGCCAAAGAAGCCGAGCTCGGCCAGTTTTTGCCGCGTCTCCGGGTCCGCACCGTTCGCCCCGGCATCGCGCAACGCCCGCAAATGGCTCACGGGCAATTCATCCCGCGCAAAAGCAAGCGCGGTGTCCCGCAGCATCTGTTGGTCTTCGGTCAGGAGGAAGGTCATGGCTGCACCTCATAGTTGGGATTGGATTGCAGATTGCGGTGTGATTGATGTGTTATCCAGTCCAAGGCCTGGTGCAATCGGTCATGTCCCCAAAACAGCTCGCCGTCTGGGGTTACAAAGCTAGGCGACCCAAAGATACCAAGCGAACGCGCCGTATCCGTATTGCCACGCACCGTCGCCTTGCACGCCGGGTCCTCCAACAGGTGCGCTATCTCGTCGACATCGCGCCCGGCAGCAGCTGCAAGCACGGCAACAGTGGAGATATCTTTTTGCTGGGCAAAGTTCGCTGCATAAACGGCGCGCACGAAAGACCCGCGCTCGGCCAATGGTAAGGCAGTTGTCAAACGGGCGGCCAGACCGCCGTTTTGAGGAAAAGCAACCGGACGCTCAAAGGGCAGGTCGTGTGCCGCGCAAAGTCGCTCCATGTCTCGCCACATATAGGTGCCCTTTACAGGCACCAGATTAAACGGACTGTCCTTCATACCTTGCTGGTCGTAGAGCAGCGGTCCCAATCGAAACGGTATCCATTCCACGGAGATACCACGCGGACCGGCAAGTGCCTCGATCAGGTGGGCCGAAAGATAGGAATAGGTTGAGGCAAACTCGAAATAGAAACGCAGAACCACGGGGCTTACTGATGCTCTCTCAACCCGAGCACGCGCTTTGCGATGACATTCAGATTCACCTCGCTCGTGCCCCCTTCGATGGAATTGCCCTTGGCCCGGAGCATCGCCCGGGTGGAAGCAAGGGCATGGGCATCAAACCCGTCCCCCGCCCAGCCAAGGCCTTCCGTGCCGAGGGCTTCGACCGTCAGCTCGGTCTTTTCCTGGTTCAGCTTCGCTGCGCAATATTTGGCGATGGATGTCGTCGCGCCGACATCATTGCCTGCTTTGGCCTCTTCCATGCCCCGCCGCACCGTCAGGCCAAATGCCTTATCGTACATCATGTGTTTGGCAATCCGCATACGAAGATCACCATCGGCGAGTTCACCGCTATTGCGCCGGCCGACGTGCTCGGCGGCAAGGTCCGGCAAAGCCAACGCCCCTGCTCCCGCCGAGGCTGCCCCGAAACCGGATGCGGAAATCGATTGCCGCTCGAATTGCAGCAGGCGTTTGGCGATTGTCCAGCCACCATTCACTTGCCCCACCAACTGGTCTTTCGGCACTTTCACATCGGTGAAAAACGTCTCGCAGAAAGGCGAGGCTCCGGAGATGAGCTTGATCGGCCGCGTCTCAACGCCTTCGCTTTCGATATCAAAGAGAATAAAGCTGATGCCATTATGTTTCTCTTGGGTGTCCGTGCGCACAAGGCAGAAAATCCAGTCAGCCTTGTCGGCATAGGAGGTCCAAACCTTTTGCCCATTGATGAGATAGTGGTCGCCCTTGTCCTCGCATCGGGTCTGCAGCCCGGCGAGATCGGAGCCGGCACCCGGCTCTGAATAGCCCTGGCACCAGCGGATTTCCCCGCGCACGATTTCCGGCAGGAACCGTTTCTTCTGTTCGTCATTGCCAAACTCCAGCAAAGCCGGACCAAACATCCAAAGGCCGAAGGAAAACAGAGGCGGGCGCGCCTTGATGCGCTTCATCTCCTCGGCAAGGATAAGCGCCTCATCCTTTGACAGCCCGCCCCCTCCATATTCCGCGGGCAATTCGGGAGCCGTCCACCCCTTCTCGCCCATGCGGTCGAGCCAGAGCTTCGCGTCGGGATTATCGAAAACCTGCCGGCGACCACCCCAGATGACATCGCCATCCCGCGCAATCGGAGTTCGCATCGATGCAGGGCAGTTTTCCTCAAGCCAGGCTCGCGTATCGGCGCGAAAGGCATCAAGCGCAGCAGTGTCACCATAGGGCATAAGAATTCACCTTCCATCATTCCGGACGCGTCTTCAGCGTCGCCAATTTGAGGGTAAGCCCAGTCAGCCGCGACGCCAAGGGATCACCCCGCGTCACAACTGCGACGCACGCCGTCGCGCCCTATTCGAGGGAGTAGGCAAACTCCTCACGGGCGATCTGTCCGGCCTGGTTCACATAATAGGTCGCAACTTCCCTCATCTGCATGCGCTCACCGGTTTCCTTGGTCGTCACATCCATTTCAAAGATCACATTGAACCGGTCGCTGCCATGCACAAACGGGCCGTCGGCCGAGGCTGAGTGGACCTCATGGGCTCCATTCCACCAATCATGCTTGCCGCGAATAGCATCTAGCCCCTGCACCTCGCTGCTGGTTTGGCCCGGCATGGGCACTGCCTCGACCGACACAGCATCGCCGGAATACAGTTGGTTCAAGCACTCGGCATCTTGTCCAGCATTGCAGAAATCGACCAGTTCCTTACCGATCCGCATCATATCTTGTGGCGTAGGCATGTTTCTATCTCCCCGATTAAATGTTCACTTAATGTCTGGAACATAACACGTACATTTGACCTTGGCGAGCGGATTCAAAAACGACCAAAGGGGCTTTTGTCCGGTCCGGTTTCAACGCCCAGCAGGTTGACCAAATGCACAAGCAGCAAGACGAAAACGAACGTGGAAAACACCAAAACGCCGCGCCAAGGCACCTTGCGCGGATGCATATCGTCCCATGGCAATCCTGCCCGCCAGTTCGCCACAACGCACAGGCCAAGCGTCGCAATCAGTCCGACAATGGTCAGGGTCCAATCCAGCACGGGCAAAGCATCCTTCAGGCAAAGGCGGCCAAGTCCGATGCTGGCCGATGGCGGGTCAAACCATGGGGGGTTTTCGCCCAAGCATGGGGCCGTGTGGCGACGCCGTAAAGAGCCCTCACCACGGCAAGTGATAAGAGCGGCCAGTAGAGCACAAATGTAAGCACCAGAAACGGCCGTTCCCACCGCCGACGCCCAGGGGCAAACACCGCTGCAAGGGCACTGACCACATATCCAGACAGCAAAACGGCAAGGCTGATGGCTCCAATGCTAAGGCCCGGCACCACAAGACACGCAACACACCAGACAAGAAGCGGCCCATGGACCAGGGCAGACACAATCGCGCCGCCTAGCAGAACCTGCGTTGAACAAAAGGCCCGCACCCCCATCTCCCGCATCGCCTGGACCGGGCGTCGCATCAAAACCGACCACGTTTGAATGTACCCCTTCAACCAGCGCGACCGTTGCGCCATCCAAACCCGAAACGACTCCGGTGCCTCTTCCAGAGTTGGCGGGGCGATAACGCCTGTCTTCCACCCCAAACGGGCGAGACGCAGGCCAAGGTCGGCGTCCTCGGTCACGTTCCAGGCGTCCCAGCCGCCAACGGCCTTCAAAACGTCAACACGAAAATGATTGCTCGTGCCGCCGAGCGCCATGGGTAGACCCAGTCGGGCTAGGGCTGGCAGGACCAAGCCGAAATTCATCTCGTATTCCAACGCCCACTGGCCGGCAATCCAGCTCTCCCCGGCATTATGGGCCCTCAGCGGAGCCTGGACACAGGCGAGCCGCTCCCCCTCCTTTCGGAAGGCCGCAGCAGCGACGAGCAGTTGGTCGGGGTGTGGGCGGTCCTCGGCGTCATAGACGGTCACCAGGTCGCCGCTCAGCAATGCCAATCCCAAATTCAGAGCGCGTGGTTTTGTTCGGGGCAGTCCATCGGGCGCGACGACAATCCGGCTTCCCACTGGCAAGGCAGCTTGGCGCAAGGCCCGCAATGTCTCGTGATCGCACGCTTCCACCAAAAACAGAAACTCACGCCGGTCCTTCGGATATCGAAGCTCATTCAAAGCCGCGCAAAGCGGCGCAACGGATGTCGCTTCCCGAAACATCGGCAGCAACACGCTGTACAAAGGCAGACAGTCCGAACATGCTGGCATCGACACAGATCGATGGGCACGAAACACACAGCGCCCAAGCAGGAAAAGCACCGCGCGATAGGTGATCAGCACAACAAATCCGGCAAGCCCAAGGAGATGGAGCCCAGCTGCGATAAACCCCGGTTGAAACAGGCAAAGCACAGCGACAAGTATGAGCGGCAGTCTTCCAACCGGACCATCGAAAACAAGGCGCCGGCTGCTCAGGAGCGGTGCCCGATCGGGCAACATATTTGCGGCAAGATCGGCAGCCCGATCACTTGCCCAAATCGGATAGCACTTTAACGCCGGGTGGTGATTGCAACAGATGTCCCCCATCCTTGCATGGGACAAAAGTTAGGCGGACATGACAATCAACCAGTGAACGCAACTCTGCGCCCTGGGGTTCAGCACACCGTTCTCTAATGAACCTCGCCAGACGTTGGCACCTTCGTCGAAGCACGATCCGCCGCGTCTTGCAATGTTTTGTCCGCTAAGACGCGCGCAGATCCAGGATCACCAGGCGGATGAGACGGTCTATCGCCGCCACGCCGCCACCATCCGCCACGCCAAATCCAGCGCAAGATCCAGAACAGGACCAAAATCCAGACAAGGAAAACAAGTAACGGTAAGAAACGAAACATGGGATCCAACCCGATCATAAATTCCATTTGCATCTTATCAATTAGACCGGCAGCTGTCCCGGCCAAACTCGATGGCTTGCAAAAACAACTTGCCTTTCGCAGCCCGGCCTGTCACTGCGCGGACCTCGATTGTGATATGCCCATAATGGCACCGGCCTGGAATGTTGGCACCAGCCAGGTCGCAGATCTGCCCCGGTGCCTCAGCTAGACTTGTTTTTGCAGCCCGCGCCCAGTCCCGCCGGCTATACCATCCTGCGGGAGACGCGGTTCGATATGACGACCTTCAAGCAAATGGGCCTTAAAGAGCCCATCCTCCGTGCGATCGACAGCGCAGGATACGTTTCACCGACCCCCATTCAGGCGGGGCTTATTCCCGTCCTGCTTGAGGGGCATGATGCGGTCGGGATTGCCCAGACAGGCACCGGAAAAACAGCCGCCTTCATCCTCCCCCTCCTCAACGAGTTGGCCGAGCGGACCGGCCCATCAGAGCCCCGCGGCTGCAAAGCGTTGATCGTGACCCCAACCCGCGAACTTGCCGCCCAGATCGCCGACAATATCGCGGTCTATTCCAAATATATCTCCATCCGCCATGCCGTCGTGGTTGGCGGCGTCAGGCCGAACCGGCAGATCCGCGATATGGCGCGCGGCGTCGATATTCTCGTCGCCACACCCGGCCGGCTGCTCGATCATATGGGCACCGGTGCCATTCGCATCGACAAAACCCACGCCGTTGTGCTCGACGAAGCTGATCAGATGCTCGATCTTGGTTTTCTGCCAGCGATCCGGCGGATCATGACGGCCCTCCCAAATGACCGTCGGACGGCCCTCCTATCGGCAACCATGCCAAAAGAGATACGCACCCTCGCCGCGGACTTTTTGAACACGCCCGTCGATGTCTCCGTGGCCCCGGCCTCAAAACCGGTCGACCGGATAGATCAAAGGGTGATCCTTGTCGACAGGCGGGCGAAAAGTGCACTCCTTGTCGATCTGCTGAAGGAAACAGAGCTTGAAAGCGCCATCGTCTTCACCCGTACAAAACGCGGGGCAGACAAGGTCGCCCGCCAACTTGAAAAAGGCGGCCTCAAAGCCGCAGCGATCCACGGCAACAAAACCCAGGGCCAGCGTGTCCGCACCCTGGATGCCTTCAAATCCGGCAAGACCACGATCCTGGTCGCCACCGATATTGCCGCCCGGGGCCTCGACATTGACGGCGTCTCCCACGTCATCAATTACGATCTTCCCAACGTCCCCGAGGCCTATGTCCATCGTATCGGCCGCACCGCCCGCGCCGGGCGTCAAGGCGTCGCCATCGCCTTTTGCGATGCCGAGGAGCGCCCGCTCCTGCGCGACATCGAAAAGCTGATCAAGGCAACGCTCGATAAGGAAAGCGCCGGTCCGGAATACGAAGAAATCGCCCAGCAAGCCGCTGCCCACCATGCTGGTTCCGAAAGCACGCCGCGCAAAGCCCGGACACGGCCCCAAAAAACTCGCAAGCGCAGTACCCCGGGTGCGAGCGCGAAGCGGAAACCAAAAGGCAATTTGGGCCCAGAGGCCAAGGACACCGCGCCAAAGGATCACAAGGAGCGTCGATCTCCCTCAGACACGCCCCCAACGCACAGCAAAAAAGCGGAGACGGCAGATCGCCCCAAACGCACGCGTCGGCGACGTCCCCGCCGGCGAAAAGAAAAAAGAGGTGCGGCACAGGCATAGCGCCGCCCCCAAGATCGGTCCCATGCAAGCACCGTTCGAACCCATTCGATGCACTGCCGATTAAGGTTGACAGAAGCAAATCCTTAGCGAATGCTAATTAGCGATCGCTAAGGTTGAGGCTATGAAGAAAGACGGCAAACAGAAGATATTGGACGCGGCCTTTCTGCTGTTCTCCGATAGGGGCTTTGACGCCGTTAGCATTCGGGATATCGCCGATCAGGCCGGGCTCAGCAATCCAGCGCTCTACCAACACTTCAAAAGCAAACTGGAATTGGGCGAAGCGCTCTACCTGTCGTGTTATCAAGATCAAAATGACGAGCTAAACAGACGCCTGAAACCCGAAATGTCGCCGCTCGAAAAGCTCGATACCCTCATCGATGTTGCCGTTTTCCTCCACAAGCGCACACCGTCCCCGCTTCTATATCTGGAAAAGATGCAAGGGCAGTTTGGCCTCAAAGCCCGCGAAACCTTCGCAGAGGAAGCCTTAACGCGTCGCATGCGCCACTGGTTACTGGAAGGACAGAAGCAGAAGCTGATCCGCGACGATGTTCCGGTTTCCATGCTGGCAGGATTGGTCATTGGACAGATCACAATGTGGGCGATCCAGTCGGATTTGAAACTCGCACCGAAGAACCAGGCCGCAGCGCATATGAAGCGTTTAACGCGCTCAGCAATAAGCCTTTAGCCGAATGATAGACATTTTCAGGAGTGCGCCCGACATGCACAAATCAATCGCCGCCATTCTTCTTGGCCACCTTCTCCTCGGCGGCTGCGAGCTTCCAAGGGCAACAGATACAGCGCCCAGATTTCCCCAGGGCGCAACACTGTTTGAACAGGCGCAATCCCTGCGCGCCGCCCACGCCATTCCAGCTTTGGCCCTCTCAGAATTCAGCTGCGCAGCCTATGACGTGGCTTTGGTCGGCGTTTTACGGAACGACCAAGACACCGAAATTACGCCACTGGCACACTTCAATATCGGTTCCAACGCAAAGTCGATGCTAGCGACCGCCGCCGCGCGCCTGTCCGAGCAAGGCAGGCTGGACCTTGATGCCTCCCTTCAAACCGTTTGGCCTGAGGCGGCGGCGACCGCCCCTGACAAGTCGGAGATTACGCTCGCCCAACTCCTGGCACACAGCAGCGGCTTGCCCGCATTCGATACGGGCCGAGCGCAGGAACAAGTGCCGGATTTCACAGGCGGCGACGTGCCGGTGACGCAAGCAACAGCCATGTGGTTTTTGCAGCAACCGCTCGTCAGTTCGCCAGGCAAAAAGACCCTTTACTCCAATGCTGGATATATTGTGGCCGGCGGGGTGCTTGAGCGCATCACGGGTCTCCCTTTCGAAAGCATTTTGCGCGAGGCGCTTTTTGAACCGCTTCAGATAGACGCGGCCTTCGGCGAACCAAGGCATCTCAGCGCGGCTGACCCGTTCGGCCATTATGTCAGCAAAACGGCTGTCACCCCATATATCGAGGATGAGCCACCAATTCCGCCCTATCTCACCGCCGCAGGAAATGTGGCGCTTTCGATGGAGGATTACGTGACATACCTCCAGGTCCACCTTTGCGGCCTACAGGGCCGTGAGACGGGCCTGCTCAGCGCGGAAACGGTCCGCCGCCTCCACACTGCGGCCTTGGAAGACGGGGCCGCGCTTGGCTGGGGCATCACCGAATTTGGAGGCGAGGTGACCAGCTTTCATATTGGTGGAACCGGCGATTTTACGGCCTATGTCGCCCTGTCGCCCGGCCAAGACAAAGGGGTCGCGGCATTGTTGAATGTTGGCGGGGTCCCCGCTGCACCACTGCGCTCTTGGCTGATCGACAGAAT
>JBCBAO010000093.1:0-8882 GCA_038532405.1 Pseudomonadota bacterium
ATGGATCTTGCCGCCGCGCTGGACCAGCATTCTGATGCTAGAGTCATAGCTGTTGACGTCTGTCATCAGAAAAAATTTGCCATCGGGCGTCCACCGTCCCACAGCGAGGCGGACACCAAACTCAACTGGATCTCCAAGGGGACTGACCCCATCGGGCAAACCGCCTTGGTCGAAGGTGAGCGTGTAGAACTGGACGCGTTTGTTTCCAACATTCACCGCAAGGGTTCGGTTGTCCGGCGATAAGTGTGCGACGCGAACGCGCTTTTCCGCATCATCAGGCTGATAAGGCGGGTTCAGGTCAATCCGTCGCGGTGCCCCAGGGGTGCCGTCGGATTGCAGGGGCAGGATGATCAATTCCGCGTCGTTCTGCTCCGTGCCGACGATCAAAAAACGTCCATCCGGAGAGACCTCGACGAATTGTGGATTCGGACCGACATTTTCCAGGGTCGCAATCTTCTGCAGCGAGGTGCCATCAACTGCATAGGCTTGGAGAAGGCGACCCTCTGGAAAAGCCGTATATGCGCTTTCAACGCGATCGGTCGGCTCAGCAAGGGAGCCACGGGTCTCTACGGCATAGGCATGGCGACCATTTGGGGCGACATCGATAACTTGGGGCCAAGAAATAACCGAATTGGGTGCACCAGCTGTGGCTATGGGCCGCCCGGCCGAGAAGAGGGTGACCTCATCAACAGCTCCATCGAACGGCTCAAGCCCGCCATCGGCATAGGCTGTGCCGGCCATGTCAGCATCCGAGAGAGCGAGAAAACGGCCAACAAACGTGCCTGGGACTTCATCAAAGCCTGGATTATCCGGCGAAAAGTCACCGAGTGCTGCGCAGCCAGCGGCGGCCAATGCCACCAATCCTACACTTACAACCTTCATACGGACCATTTTTGCAAAGCCTCCAGCCGCCTCGACTTCTAAAGTAAAATGATCATTTTCGTTTACATGTCAACCAAGACCCGCCATGGCTGCTGCATGACATTGGATGACTTCAGAAAACGGCGGGCGGCGACCAAACGGGCAAGCATCCTGACCGCAGCGGAGGCGCATTTCCGCAAAGACGGATTTATGCGCACAAATATGGAAACGGTCGCACGAACAGCTGGCGTATCTACGGCGACCCTATATCGATACTTTTCGAGCAAAGAGGCCCTCTTCGACGCTGTTGCCACGGCAACAATGGACCAGTTGGCCCTGGATGCCGGGGCGGCAGAAGACCCAAAGGAAGCCCTCGTTCACCTTGCGCGCGCCTATGCAAGACTGCTGTCGGAACCCCGCGTGAGAAGTATTTTCCGGATGGTCGTTGCCGAATGTGGCCGAGACGCGGCCCTGGCTGAGCGATTTTATCTGGCGGTGAAAAGTCGGCTGAACGACCTTTTTGTGAAAGCCATTGCAGCCGTGCTCGAACAAAACAGTTCAGACCTACCCTACCAGGCCGATCAGATCGCTGGCCAATTGCAGGGTATGATCGAGCACTCTACCCTGATGCGCGGGCTCGTTTTAGGGGACACGGTCGAAACAAAGTCGGAGGCAGCCGCGATCGCAGACGCCGCCCTGGCCACGTGGCGTGCCCGCTGGATCAACTGAGAGACAGAGTCCTACTTGGGCCTTCCTCTTTTTGCACTTTCCGCAACGCATGCTACCACCCAACCTATTGACGCGTTCTTTTTATGTTCGCGTGCTCACCAGCAGACGACCGCCATGACCGATGCCCTGGACAGACTCTACGACGCACCGACCGAATGGCTCGCATCTGGCGCGGGGGCACAGGGAAATCTATTTCTAACCGGCCGAGCCGGCACCGGGAAAACAACGCTCTTAAAGCACTTTCTTGAGACTGCGGGCGATACTGCGATCGTTCTCGCCCCGACGGGTGTTGCTGCAATGAATGCCGGCGGGCAAACGCTTCATTCCTTTTTTAGATTGCCGCCGCGCCTTATGGAGCCAACCGATGCGAAACGCCTTCGCAATACCCGGCTGATCAGAACAATCGAGACCATGATCATCGACGAGGTATCGATGGTGCGGGCAGACATGCTGGATGCCATTGATCGAAGTCTGAAACTGAACAGAGGATCAAAACGCCCCTTTGGCGGCGTTCGGATGATTCTCGCCGGGGACCTGCACCAATTACCGCCCGTCGTTGGCCGGGACGAAGTGCCAATCCTCCAGGAACGCTATGGAGGTGCTTATTTCTTCAACGCGCCGGCGTTCAAAGACGCAGAGTTTGCCTTGCTTGCGCTAAAGCATGTGTTTCGCCAAGCCGACCCAAAATTTCTCGCTCTCCTTGGAGCTCTGCGCCAGGGGCGGCTTACCGAGCCGGACGCGAGGCTTCTTCAATCGCTGGTGTCCCATCGAACCGCCAAAGAAGCGTCTGAAACCCATGTGGTTCTCACGCCGAACAATGCCAACGCTTTCCGTATTAATCAGGCGCGACTGGCGGAGCTAAACGCCGAAGCTGCAACCTTTGAAGCCAAAGTGGAGGGGCAATTCGAAGAACGGTCTTATCCAACGGAAGCCGATCTTGATCTTAAAGTTGGCGCGCGGGTCATGCTGATCAAAAACGACCCCGAAGGCCGCTGGGTAAATGGATCCCTTGCCACAGTTGAAGGATTTGGCGACGACACGGCGATTGTGAAAGTCGGTAAGCGAACCTATGAGATTGAGGCGGCAGCTTGGGAAAAATATCGCTACACCGTTGACCCGGAGACAAAAAAAGTATCCCGCGAAGTGGTGGGGACGTTCAAACAAATGCCTCTACGCCTCGCCTATGCGGTAACGATTCATAAGGCGCAAGGGCTGACCCTCGATCAGGTTTATATTGATTTTGACCATGGCATGTTTGCCCATGGCCAGGCCTATGTCGCCTTCTCCAGAGCACGAAACCTGGAGGGTTTGGAGATCTCCCGCCCTCTCACACAGCGTGATTTGGTTGTGGACAAGGCCGCTTTTTCCTTCGGAAAACTAGACAAGATAGAAGAGACGGATGCCTATTTACTCGCGAAATTCGCCCGGGATGGCCAGGCACTGCTTTAGCCTAGGCCTCTAAAGTCGTCACGGAGACGGCGCTCCCGGTCGAGTAGGATCTCTTCCAGGACGCTTATGCGCGCATGCAATCGATCGATCTGGTCATCGCGCTGGCGTGGCATGTCGCCTTTATTGCGGGGGCTGTATCGCCGGTCGCACGAACCACGGTTCAGCAAGCATATGATCGTCACAACTGCCAATACGGCGAGCCAATTCATTGTTTAGTCCTTCCGTTTGAGTAAAAGTCGATTTTTGGCTTCGACCACGAGATTTAGCGATTTTTCGGCCTAGGCGAGGCGTGAAATCTCTTCCCGGAGCCGCGTGTCGCTGTCGGTCGCGAGGCGCTCCAGCACACGCACACGCTCTTGCAACCGATCAATATCGGTTTGCATGCGCTGGATCTCAGTATCCTGAGCCTGGTTCTTTCGAGCTTTATTCTTGTGCTTGACCCAATTGTCGAAACTGCTGGTTAGACACCCGATCACCACGATGACCACGACCATTTCGAACACACCCATTGGGCCAACTCCTCCTCACAATATCGATATTCGATAATTAAGAAGTGTGGCGGATATGTGCAAGGGGCGCGGCCCTAAATTTTTAACGGCCCGTCGATCCAAAGCCGCCCAAACCGCGGTCTGTTTCATCAAGGGTATCGACCTTCGCCCACTTTGCCTGGGTGACGGGGGCAACAACCATCTGCGCAATCCGCTCACCTCTTTGAACGGTAAAGGCTGCATCACCAAGATTTACAAGAATGACTTTTACCTCGCCGCGATAGTCACTATCGATTGTGCCCGGCGTATTCAAACAGGTAAGCCCGTGCTTCGCGGCAAGGCCAGAGCGAGGGCGGATCTGCACCTCATAGCCAAGTGGAATGGCAAAGCTTAAACCCGTTGGGACCATGGCCCGCGCACCAGGGTCCAGGACGAGGGGATCATCGGCGGGAACCGCAGCCCGCAAGTCCATACCTGCAGACCCCGGTGTCTCATAGGCAGGCAGGTCCAATCCATCAAAATGGGCGAGCGGGCAAACCTTCAATGTGACTGGCGATGACATGGATCAGCTTAGACCTTCACGGCCAATGGCATAGAAACGCTCTCGGCGCTGGGACTTAACCTCTTCAGGTGTCAGCTTAACCAAGTCCTTAAGCATCTTCTCGATGGCTTTGCCGGCGTCTTTGATTGCCTTGTCAGGGTCCCTATGGGCACCCCCGACTGGCTCTTTCACCACCGCATCAACAACGTGGAGCTTCATCAAGTGCTCCCCAGTGATCTTCATGGCGTCGGCGGCATCTTTGGCTTTGACGGCGTCGCGATAGAGAATGGAGGCACAGCCTTCCGGAGAGATCACCGAATAAATAGAATGCTCCATCATCAACACTTTATTGGCCGCTGCAATGGCGATCGCTCCGCCGGACCCCCCTTCCCCAATGATCAGAGAGACCATCGGAACCGGTAAAGTCAGGCATCTTTCGGTCGAGCGGGCAATCGCTTCGGCCTGGCCACGTTCTTCACCGGCCTTTCCGGGATAGGCCCCCGCAGTATCGACGAAGGACAAGACCGGAAGGTTGAATTTTTCCGCCAGATCCATCAAGCGAACAGCTTTCCGATATCCCTCCGGATGGGCCATGCCAAAATTGTGCTTCAGGCGGCTTTCCGTTGTCCGCCCCTTCTCATGCCCCATGACAACCACGGACCGTCCCTTGAAGCTGGCCAACCCACCGAGCACCGCCTCGTCTTCCCCATAGACACGGTCACCTGCAAGTTCCTGGTAATTCTCACATAACCCGCCGACATAATCGAGAAAGTGCGGGCGATCCGGATGGCGAGCCACCTGGGTCTTGTGCCAGGCGCTGAGGTCCGAATAAAGATCCTCGAGTTGGCGCGCCGACTTTCCGCGAAGTTTCTTGATTTCGTCGGAAATCGGGGGGGCACCCGCCGTATCGGCAACGGCTTCAAGTTCGTGGATCTTGGCCTCAAGATCCGCGATCGGTTTTTCAAAATCGAGATAGGTCGTCATACGGCCCAGATAGCGTGAGTTTCGCTCGGCGTGAAGAGACTTTGCCCCGTCCTAATAGTCCGCAAGGCAGAAACTCAACGGGAAGACAAGGTTGACACCGCGTGCGAGATTGCCGTTGACGCGCACGGGTTTAAAGCGGCTGTCGCGGATGATACGAGCCATCTCGGTCGTGAACATCGGATTGGAACAGGCCACCAGAATATTGCTTGTCTCGCCGCCGGTAGAAAGATCAAACTTCGCTTCGCACCTGGCTTCGATAGGTGGATTTAGGGCATTTTCTGGATATTGAAGGTCAGGCATCGCGGTTGCCACCGGCGCGAATGAGGTATCGACCCGCGTTGGTGCACCTCCCAACAATTCCCCCTCGGTCTCCGCCTGACTGACACGGTTAGACCATCCCGCCGGATAGGAAATTTGCGCCGTCGGAGCCCCAGGCGTGCCGCACTCGGCAATCTCCACCGCGCCGCTTTGCAGGATGCGGCCCGAACTGGTTGAGGACGTCGTGCCGATAGCGGAACCGCCACCTGTGCTTGAACAAGCGGTTATAGCGGCCACTGCAAGAAAGGAGGTCCAAAACCGCATTACTCGGCCTCTGATCCGACCAATGGGCGGGCAATAACACTGTCGCTTGCATCGTCAAAACACGCCGATACGTGGCCAACCCATATGCCCGGAAAATCGGGATCAACGAATGTAACCTGGAAACGGCCCCATTGCTGTGATCGGTCGCCAAAACTCGGCTGGACCATTGAGACACCGCAGCTTTCGGTCGAAAAGTCATAGCCCTCATCTGCAATCCAGAAGCCATCATAAGATGTGCGCCCCTCATAAACACCGGCCAGTCCTGGCAGGAAAACTCGGGCGCCTTCGATCTTAAAAACAGCCATCTGGCCATCTGTGAGGTCCGTCTCGTAAACAATATCTCCGAGCTTGCTTGTCCAGACTTCATCGGCGCTCGCAGGCGCGACGGCACAAAACAGTGCGAGGGCGGAAATCCCTAATTTCAACATCGTTGCTTATTCCCCATTTAATGACCCGCCATCGGCTGCGATCCTCTAGATATTTCACTACAGTGCCTGAGATTTATGACGGCGCAAAGGCATAAGATAAAACACGAGCAGGCCCAGTGGGCGACCAACGCTGGCGGCCAATAGCGGCGCACTCTGGTCCGATGATTTTGGCAAACGCGAAAGGCGCTAGCCCATCCCATCCTTTGCTTCAACAAGGTCGGCCAGGTCGGCGATGACTTTCGCCTGCTTCCATGTGGCATCGTCCTGCATTTTGCCATCCAGCATGGCAACGCCGCGCCCGTCTGGCATGGCCTCCAGGATACGCCGCGCAAAGGCGACTTCGTCCGGATCGGGGCTAAAGACCCGCCGGGCAATGTCGATTTGGTTGGGATGAAGGGTCCATGTGCCGACGCATCCGAGCAGGAAGGCATTGCGGAATTGCTGTTCGCAGGCTTCCAGGTCAGCGATGTCGCCAAACGGGCCATAGAACGGTTTGATACCTGCCATGCCGCAAGCATCGACCATACGCGCAACGGTATAGTGCCAGGGATCTTGTTGGGCCGCGAGACGCGGGGCGTCATCCCCTCGCGGATCTTCAATCACGCGATAAAATGGGTGGCCGCCGCCGACGCGAGTGGTTTTCATTTTTCGGCTAGCCGCCAAATCCGCAGGCCCAAGCGAAATGCCCTGCATACGCGGGCTTGCTAAGGCAATCTCTTCAACACGGGCAACCCCTTCGGCTGTCTCCAGGATAGCATGGAGCAGAATTGGACGTGCCAGCCCCGCTTTAGCCTCCAGTTGGGCGAGCAACTGATCCACATAGTGAATGTCAAACGGACCTTCGACTTTCGGGACCATAACAACATCCAGCTGATGGCCGGCCTTCTCGACCAAGGTCATCATATCGTCGAGAAACCATGGGGAATTTAGTGGGTTTACCCGCGTCCAGAAGCCTGTGCCCTTGGCTTGCCAATCGACCATGCCAGCCATTTCAACAACGCCGGCGCGGGCAGCTTCCTTTGCATCTGCCGGGATCGCGTCCTCCAGATTGCCAAGCACGACATCGCAGGTATCCGCCATGCCCGGAACTTTGACCCGGACCTTTTCGAGGTGAGGCGGAACGAATTGGATCATCCGCTCAATCCGAGTTGGCAACTCCAGGAGCGGCGCGGGCGCGCCGGCAGCTAGGGGTTTGAAGAATTGGCGAGGTGTTCTGCTTGTCACGGGGCGCGCTCCTAATTTGGTTGGAGACCTACGACCAATCGCTGCAAGGCGTCAATTTTCGTCAGCTGCCAGGTCGATTAAGCGTAGTTGGCCTTGCCCGATAGACACATTTCCGGCACTTCAAGATCCATGAACGCGCCAACACCTTCCCAAGACCTAATGCTTGCCCAGTTGATGCATGATGTCGGCCTACGCGCGCGCGCCGCCGCCACAGCGCTCGGGCGCACAACGCCTGAGCAGCGAACAGCTGGACTGAACGCAATGGCGGACAGCATACGCGCGAACATTGCCGCAATCCTTGAGGCCAATGCGAAAGATATGGAAACTGGCCGACGCAAAGGGCTTTCCGATGCTTTGCTCGACCGTTTGCAACTTACAGAGCAGCGTATTCAAGGGATTGCAGACGGCCTGACAGCGATTGCCCAACTCGAAGATCCCGTCGGCAGAGAACTTGCGCGCTGGACTGTCCCCACGGGTCTCGATATCGCACGTATCAGCACGCCGATTGGCGTGATCGGGATCATCTATGAGAGCCGCCCGAACGTGACGGCCGATGCCGGCGCGCCGGCATCCGCTCGGGAAATGCCGCAATTTTGCGCAGCGGCTCTGAAAGCATCGAAGCCTCATGCGAAATCGCAACACTCTTGCGCGGCGGGCTTAAGGAAGCTGGACTGCCCGAGGATGCCATTCAATTCGTGCCTACGACGGATCGGGCAGCCGTCGGGCATATGCTGTCCGGGCTTCAGGGGACGGTTGATGTCATTGTGCCGCGCGGGGGGCGCAGCCTCGTAGAGCGTGTCCAAGCCGATGCGCGGGTGCCTGTCATCGGTCACTTGGAGGGGCTGGTGCACGCCTATGTGGATGCGACGATGCCCATCGATCAGGCCATGGAGATTATCCTCAATGCGAAACTCCGCAGACCCGGTATTTGCGGTGCGCTTGAGACCCTCTTGATAGACACCGCCGCCGCGCCAAACCTCCTACCACCACTGGCCGAAGCCCTTTTCGCAGCTGGATGTGAGCTGCGCGGCGATGGGCGGGCGAGGACAATCGTCAGTGGCCTTGTCGAAGCAACAGAAGCTGACTGGCAAACCGAATATCTTGCTCCCATCCTTGCGATAAAACTCGTCGACGGGCTCGACGGCGCGCTTGCCCATATTGCAACCTATGGGTCTGGTCACACAGAGGCAGTCCTAACGGAAGACGCGGACGCAGCCGCAAGGTTCTTCCAAGAGGTCGATGCCGGCATCATTATCCACAATGCGTCGACACAATTCGCCGATGGCGGTGAGTTTGGAATGGGCGCTGAAATCGGTATTGCGACGGGCCGCATCCACGCCCGCGGACCGGTCGGAGCCGAACAGCTTACTTTGTTCAAATATGTTGTGCGCGGCGATGGCCAGATCCGCAAGCCCTGAAGACCTTGCCGATGAAAATATCTACAAACCCGGCACTGGCGGGCGTATAGGCCTGCTTGGTGGCTCGTTCAATCCGGCCCATTCTGGACACTTTCATGTCGCCTTCACCGCAATGAAGCGATTACAGCTTGACGCGGTATGGTGGATCGTCGCGAAGGGCAATCCTCTTAAAAGCGAT
>JBCBAO010000094.1:0-8812 GCA_038532405.1 Pseudomonadota bacterium
CCCGCCGGTCCAGGGCTGTCGCCGGGCTGCACAAAGGCCACTGCATCACGCAGATCCCCATCCCGCTCAGAGGGCCCCGCAAGCGCCACACAGGCCTCCGCGGCACGCAGCGCCCGCCTTGCTCGCACCAACACCTGGGGCACATCCTGCCGCTGGAGTACTAGATGCAGATGGCTGAGTGCCGCACCTGACAAAAATGCCACATCTTCAACCGCTTCTCCCGAGCCCCGGGTGATCCACGACGGCATCTGCGGTAGTGTATGAACGTCGTTGGTCAGGTCGTGCGGGTCAGCAATCATTCCAAGACCCTACCCTATCGCGGCGCTTACACCAGACAATTCGTTATCTAACCGCCTCAGCCTGCTGCTCTCCATCATGTCCAATAAGTTTGCATTATCGGACGCAATAGCGATACGCTTGGAAGCGCGGTGAGCGGAGCGCAAATTCACCCGAAAATCGCAGTGAGGGCCCGCCTGATGGCATCGAGTTCGGATGACGACGGTAAGATTGAAGGAGCAACCGACGCTATTGCCGTGCCCTCCCATGTTGCGTCGTCTGGGACACTCGACAGCCTGGTCGAGAGCGCCAGAGACTACGCGCAGGCGGCGACAGCCCAGAACACCAACAAGGCCTATGCCGCGGACTGGAAACACTTCACGCGGTGGTGCCGCATGCGCGGGACTGAGCCCCTGCCTCCGTCCCCCGAGATGATCGGCCTCTACATCACAGATTTAGCGGCAGGACGTGGCAAGACCCCTGCCCTGTCTGTCTCGACCATCGAGCGCCGGCTCTCGGGCCTCACCTGGAACTACGCGCAGCGCGGCCTCTCCCTGGATCGCAAGGATCGTCACATTGCGACTGTGCTCGCGGGTATCAGGCGCCAGCACGCACGCCCCCCGGTTCAGAAGGATGCGATCTTGCCCGAAGACCTTATCGCGATGGCAGCCACCCTGCCCTTCGACCTCCGCGGCTTGCGGGATCGCGCGATCCTCCTGCTGGGGTTTGCGGGAGGCCTTCGCCGCTCTGAAATCGTCTGCCTCGATCATGGCAAGGACGATACACCCGACAGCGGAGGCTGGATCGAGATCATCAAGGACGGCGTGCTGCTCACGCTTCAGGGCAAGACCGGCTGGAGGCATGTCGAAATCGGGAGGGGCTCTTCGGAGGCCACCTGCCCGGTGTACGCGCTGGAGCAGTGGCTGCACTTCGCCAAGATCGACTTCGGTCCGATCTTCGTGCGCACCTCTCGCGACGGCAAGCGCGCCCTCGAAGCCCGCCTCACGGACAAGCACGTTGCTCGGCTGATCAAGTCAACGGTTCTGAAAAGCGGGATACGGCCTGAGATCCCGGAGGCGAAGCGCCTCGCACTGTTCTCCGGGCATAGCCTGCGTGCGGGCCTCGCCTCCTCAGCGGAGGTTGATGAGCGTTACGTCCAAAAACAACTGGGCCACGCATCCGCTGAGATGACCCGTCGATACCAGCGCCGCCGCGATCGCTTCCGGGTGAACCTAACGAAAGCTGCAGGACTGTGAGTGGCGCTCGAAGGAACCAAGGGACCTGCCCGGAAGCCGATGCCTAGGGCAACGTCCAGGTCACCTTCGCGAAGATGAAAGCACTCTTGAATGGGCTTGGATCACCTCATCCTACCCCAACGAGCTGTGAAGACCGCATCGCCACACGCCTCTGGGAACACATAGATTAAAGACCTATCTTAGTGTCCCCGCGGGGACACTGCTTCAACCGGACTCCAACGTTTCGAACAAGGCAGCCACGGCACGCTCCAGCCGCTTCCGGTCTACCGCTGAAAAATCCTGATCAAAGCGCAGCTCCAGTCTACCATCAGAGGCAACACAACGAGCCTCACCGGATGGGCGCCGCAATCGGAACGTCGTCTTCGGCGCACGGGTCGGAGTTTCAGTTGCAGGTACTGAGGACCGTTTGGTTTGCGTAAACCTTCGTAGGATCGCTATCTCCACGTCGGCACTCCGTCCGCTACCACCAAGCGCAGAACCAATCTCTTCGGCCAACCGCTCGTCTGACTCGAGCCGTTTAGCTAGGTCTAAACCTAAAGCCCGCGGGATTGCATCGGGGTGTTCCAACACAGTCCCAAGCCGCTCCAACAAGCGGACGAAATGACCTATGTAGTTCCGCTTCTGCCTAGAAGCTGAGGCATAGAGCACACTGATTGCAGCCTCTACATCTTTCACTTGTGTCTCAGAGTCTTCGGCATAGGCCATAGCTAGGCTCGCCATCTCCGCGAATGAGATGTCCTTTCGAACAAGGTTTTCATCGACCATTCGTCGGTAGAGAGCATCGAGAGCGTCCCCAGATACAGTGAGCGTTGCGGGGATTGCTCCCCAACGGTCCGCATCCGCCGTTTCTTCCAAAAGAGCGCGGTAGGCAGATAGCCGACGGAAGCCCTGTACCAACTCGTATCCACCGTCCACCTGCTCAACGTGGATTGGATTCGACAGCCCTATGGACCGGAGGCTCTCCTTGAGATCATCAAGGTCTAGATCTCCATCTACCTTGCGATCGCGGATGAGCTTATCGGTCTTGATCTGATCGAGAGGCACTTTGTCCAAGATCAGGCCTTGTCTTTTCAACCTAACAAATTCCTGCGCAAGGGCATCATTCTCCGACCGGATCTCAGCCTCAACCGCCCGACGATCGCGAAGGGAGTCCGCCGTCTCTCCAATTGCTGACGCCATCGGACCTCTGCGGGGCGCTACGCTTTTGGTCTCTAAGGATGTCCCCGCGGGGACATCTTCCGCCGGCACCTCGATGTCGAAGACTCTTCGCTTCTTGCTCATGCTGCATCCTCCAACCGATCCCATGCGTCACAAAGATGTCCCCTAAACTCCTCGTAGGCTCGATCAAAACTTGTTCGAGCGCGTCGCCAAGTTTCTCGCGTCATGTCGCGGTAATCGATCTCGTAGATGGATGAAAGGAAGCGACCCGATTGCTCGACAGCACGCGTCATCTCGATTGGGTTTTCTGCAACACGGTCCCCGAAGACTTTTCGAAATGCGTCGAGCATGGCCCGATGCAAATCATTGCCCGACTCGTACCGGGTCAACAGAAAGCGAAGATCCAGGAAGGCCTTTGGCAAACCCCTTGTCCCCGCGGGGACAAGTTCAGCAAAACCATGATCAAGATCCTCCAGCGCCTCCGACAGCTGCCCAATGAAGCTGGTTGTGCTGTCATACTCCCAGTAACCAGGCCCAGACGGAATGTAGAGCACATCCGCCGCAAACACGGCGTTCATAGACTGGTAGCCGATCGCAGGAGGACAATCGAATATGATCAGGTCGTAAGCGTCTGGCGGTATGCTGTCTAGGTAACGGCTCACCGCAGCGAAGAAAGACCACTCCGGATTGAGGTGTCGGTACTGCGCCGACGCGAACTCAACGAAGGCTGCGTTCGCACATGAGGGGATCATGTCGATCGTCGCCCAGGGCGTCGGCTTGATAAAATCTGTATGCCTTAGATCTCCGAGACCCATCTCCATAATCGAACTAGGTAAGCGTCGCTGGGGCAGGGCGGTGCCACTTTCCGCTCCGCGCACGGCACCGTTCATACGGTCCGTCTCTCGAATAAGATCCCGCGCCATTATCCCCCACACCGTGAAGTCTTCCACGACATCAGTGAAGCCCATGGAATGACTGAGCGTCGCCTGGGGGTCGAAATCAACGCAAAGTACACGGTAGCCATCAAGCGCTGCAGCGTGCGCAAAGTGTAACGCAACCGTAGACTTCCCCGCGCCACCCTTGAAGTTGGCAATCGCAGCCCGAATGGCACGCTTACCGGCAGGTCGATGCGGGAGCAGCGCCCTTCGGTTCACGCGCATCTTCCGCCGCAGTTCATTGATCTCCTCTAACGAGAACCACCGCTGCCGGCCGTCTTCCTCAACCACCCCATCAGGCAGGGACGGATCCGCCGCAAGCCTTCCACGGAATGTCGATTGATTGACCTTCAAAATGAGTTCGGAGACCTCCCAAGATGAAAAGCGCCGAAGAGTCTTTTCATTCTCTGGTGAGAAGGTCTGCTGTCGTATCCAACCCTGCATCTTGAGGGATTGAGCCTGCAGTGAGCTGAGGTCTTTGTGAGTGAACATCAGGTTGCCTGTATATTGCGGACGTTAAATCTCTCGGTTTCATTAAATACGCCGATTTGCACGTTTTGGAAAGATGTGTCAGCATGTCCCCGCGGGGACGAAAGCACCTGTCCTTGCGGAGAAGACTTTGGAGAGCAGGCGATTCGCCCTTTCATCATGTACTGCACTACCGATAGGGGGACATGAATGGCCGCCATCCCTCATATTGGGGGACATCGACATTAATTTAGGGGACATACAGAGTGTCACCATTAACCAGAAACCTATATTTTTTTATTCAATTTGGGGATCATCTCTACCCTGTAAGCACTCGGTCTTGACACACAGAACAAATTGGACGCTAATCAGCGCAAGATCAGGAAAAGCGTTTAGCTTTATCCCGACAAGTGGCTGAGGCGCCACAACGTACGCCGCTACCGGCAAAGAGCAGAGAGAGCACATATGCTCGCAAAAGATCTTATTGGTCCGCAGGCGGCCGCCAGAAAATATGACCTTCTCTCAGCTATGGGAGCTTTTGCTCTCGGTAGGGGCGCAACAGAGCAACGCGTTGTTCTCCGTTTCATTACATTGATAACTGCTCGCTACAATTGGCAGAATGCTGAGCTTTCAATCGGTCAGCACGATATTGCACGCCTTTGGAACGTTACAACTCGAACTGTAAAACGAGAAATACTCTGGCTACGACGCCACGGCTGGCTTGAGGTAACACGCCAAGGTTCTCGCGGAACAGTCAGCCGCTATCGACTGGGCCTTGAACGGATTGTGGAAGATACCGCGCCTTACTGGCCGGCAGTTGGCCCGGACTTTGTCGCACGAATGAGCGCGAAAGCGACGGTATCATCGCAGAAGGTTGTCACCGTTGATTTCCAGGCGCGAACCATCGCGGAGCTGGAGGGTGATCCCAGATGGACTGATACTCTACGTGCACTGCAAAAGAGTGATCCTTCAGGGTATGCGAGTTGGTACATGAAGCTGGATTTCGTAAGTTATGACGGCGGCTGCCTCACAATCGCAGCCCCAAATAGTTTTGTGCGTGCTTACTTGGAAACTCATCTTCGGCAAGCGCTACTGAGCCAGGCTGGTTTGGCCTTCGGTGCGGTGACGTCTCTCCGATTGGTCGAGACCTAGCAAGCGTACAGGTGCTCACCTGGCGTTTGCGTAAGCGGGCACTACGGGTCAACGTTTAACGGAAGTGTCCGGTCTTGATATCTAGTCAGAGCTGTGTGTTGCGATGCTGTAAGGGTATGAGGCTTAGCCGACACAGAACTCAAGGCTCTTCCCTTTACTGCAATGCGCTTTTGAACTGCCCCCCATTTCGCCCGGACAGCCTGGCATGACCACGAAAGGCCCAAGCCTATGCTTCGGGACATGCTCATGTCCAACGAAGATCATCCCCATGTTGAGGTGATCACCGGCGTCGCCGGCCGTCGCTATCGGTCGGCGCACGAGAAGCTGCGCATCGTGGAAGAGAGCCTGGCACCTGGGAAGTGCGTCTCGGCCGTGGCCCGGCACAATGGCGTCGCCCCGAACCTGCTGTTCCGCTGGCGGCGCCTTCGGCCGAAGGAAGCGCGATGAGCCCATCTTGCAGTTCTTCTGCGTTGAAGCGAAGGTCAGCTTCGGAGGCTATGCAACAAAGGTGGTCAGATGATGTTGGAATTGTTCGCGACGACTTTTGTCGCTGGATTGCTGTATGTCTTTGTCCCCGGACCGGCAACGCTTGCGCAACGTTCCTGACCTGTCATCTTATCGGGGATTTGTTTTGGACGATTCTCGCAATTTCAGCCAGCATTGGTATCTCACAGGCTGGCCCTTTGCTGTTCGATGTGTTGGGACTCGCTTGTGGCGCATATCTCATTTGGCTAGGAATAAGGGCGCTCCGTAGTCAAAGCGCAAAGGCAGGCGCCATTGTCGATGTGCCCTGGAAATCTGGACTGATTTTCGGGTTCACAAATCCCAAGGCCTATCCATTTGCGCTGGCGATGTTCATGGCTGTGTTCGCTCGATTTGAAGACGCGATGACCTTTCAGAACGTTGTCCCGCTCGTCATGGCAGCGTTTCTTGGGTTCTGCGTTGCAACGCTTGGTGTGGTTTTCTGGACGGGACTTCCCGTTACACGACGCATCTTCGCGCGACATGGCCGTCTGATCACACGGGCCATCGGAATTGCCTTTATTGCAGCCGGCGCGAAGTCTATCGGCACCTCTGTCACAAACATCAGACTTCGCGCTTGATCTCGGGTTTTGAGGCTTTCCGCCGACGACAATGGATAGTTACCACTCGGCTTGGTTAGACCGTAGACCGCCGAAGTGTGAGTGTCGCCAATCCCATGCCGATCAGAATGCTGCCACTGACGCGCTTGAACCATGCGATGATCGAAGGCTTGCGGATCACCCCCCGCATCCGGCTCGCCAGCCTGCCGTAGAAAAAGGCATTCAGCCAAGCAAGGCAGGTGAACGTCGCGACCGCTGCAATGAACTGAGGCAAGAGGGGTTCCGCAATGTTGATGAACTGAGGCACAAACGCGATGAAGAACGCGATGGGCTTGGGGTTCAACGCAGTCACGGCAAAACACTGACGGAAAATCTTGTATGAGCTCATGCTCGAACCGTCCGCCTCCGCGCGCATCATGCTGCCGGCCGCTGACTGAATTGTTCGAAAACCAAGCCAGACGAGATAGGCCGCCCCAACCCATTTGAACAAAGTGAAGATTTCAGCAGATGCCATCATCACCGCGCCGAGGCCAGCCAAGGAGACTGTCATCGCCGTGAAATCCCCCAAAGCAACACCAAATGCAGCGACCGGTGCAACACGAGGCCCATTTGAAAGACCGAGGGTAATCACAAAAAGGATGGTCGGACCGATCGGAAAGATCAAAAACACGGTCGATGCCGCCAAGAACGCAAGCCAGGTCTCAAATGTCATTCATTGTTCTCCTAGAGTGATCTCATTTGATGGCCGCAAATTACCAAGCCCGTGCCGCTGACCGAAGACGACACCCCATAAAGTCGCAGGACATCAGTGCAGTCAATCACATGCATCTAACAGCTGACATTCGAGCGGCAACGCTCAAAGGCGGCAAAGTCCGCTCCCTGCAGCGAGAAGGCGGTTTGGTATCTGGTGGCTCGAAACCACTGAACGTCCGGTTTCGAGAAAGTGTACCGCAACGCAGTGCTCTATGGGGCGATGAAGGTTGATCTAGGTCTGATCCCGCGCTGCATGCGCGAACGGTGGCTCGGTCCGCTCCATGAGCTTCTGTCAACATCGAGGGCTCGCGACCGCAGCCGAGGACCGCTTTTTCTTCTGCCACGCACCATGGCTCCAACCGCGGGCACAGGTCTTTGACCTTCCCAGGTGCATTGCGCTTCGAAGGGTAAGGTCCGAGTTGGGCTCTTGCTTGCCGTTTACAGAGCCCTATCGCAGCCGTTCGCGCGGAACAATCTGGCACCCCTTGCCGCTATTGATGCTTGAAACGCTCATGGAGCGGGCCTGGTGGCGGCGCAAACCCCCCGGCGCGCTCTGCCACTCAGCTGGACACCCCCGCATCCAGCGGCCCGCTCCACGAGCGTCTGGTGCGTATCATGGTCCCAGAGTCGCACCGAACCCGCCCGAAGGATGTGACCATTACTGTGTGTCGCTCTGGATGCGGCCACAGGCGCTGATCAATCCCCAGGGTCTGACCGGATCTCTTGGTGGATCCGTTCGTTGGCTGACCAGGATGAGGCACCATCCTGATCAATTGACCGCGCTGCTGTGCCAGCGGCCTTGTGAATCAAAGCAAGCCTCTCAAACCGCTCTGATCACCCGGCATCGGCCTTCGCTGCTGGCGGCGCACCAACCTCTCAATGCGCCAGGCTCAAATAGCTTTAACCAATGCGGGTCGGACCAGATCATACCCCAAAACATGCTCTGATCCTGTCAAGGTGGGCCAGTGGATGCAGCCACCTGTTCCCCCTTGCTGACGTTCACGTAACCCTCTTCATTTCTATTTGCCACTACGTGATCTCGTGGCAAAAAGTGGCCTTAATGAGCCCATTCGTCTCAAAAATATGGCTAGGCTGCCAAGTTCATAGCGCTCGCCTCCACGTGACGGGGGTCGTATGTTGCAAGCCATCTTTGGGATGGTGCAGTCCCGGGAGACTTACTTCGTTCGACTTTTCAGTATGTTGGTTGCGGCAGAGCGTTTTCAGGCGGCAAACAGATGCTGATCGATCACAAACTTGTCCTCAGATGCTCTTGGCATGGCCCCTCTATCTGTTGGTCCTCAAGAGATCAGGGCGGCCGTTTGTGACGCAGCGTCAGATGATGCATCACGGTTCTCTAAACAGTCCATGCGGGTGTCGTTGCGGAACGGACAATTGCGGCCACCGCCCTCGATTGCCTTCAGCAGAGGGGGAGGGGGCTTTTGGTTTGGGTGGCCGGGGCAGGGGGGCATGGGGTCCTCCGCCGGCCGGAGGCTTTGCCATGAAGCGTATCGCGCTCTCCAACCTGACCCTTCACCCTGAAAACGTCCGGTCCCGCTCGCCTGAGGAGTATGCGCCCGAGAGCGTCGCCGATCTGGTCGGCTCCATCGCGGCGGACGGTCTGTTCCAGAACCTCGTCGTTCAGCAGATCGAAGGCGATCAGTACGGCGTGCTGGACGGCGGCCGTCGCCTTGCCGGCCTCCAGATCCTCGCCGAGCGCGGTGATCTGGCACCG
>JBCBAO010000095.1:0-8747 GCA_038532405.1 Pseudomonadota bacterium
CGAAAGTGCCCGGCTCGGCTTGCAGCAGTGTCATCAAGGTCATGTATCCGCCATAGGACCAGCCTTGGATCGCGATCCGCTCAGGATCCACAAAAGATCGTGCTTTCAACCAATTGACACCGGTCAGCTGGTCGCGCACTTCCGGTCCGCCTGTGCGCCGGTAGATCACATTTTCAAAGTCCCGCCCGCGATTGTCCGACCCCCGATTGTCGAGGCGGAAAACGATATAGCCCTCGCGTGTCAGGTATTGGTCCGAAAGGGGCCGCCAGGAATTAGAGACCCGCTGCACATGGGGCCCGCCATAAACCTCTACGATAACCGGATATTGCGTGTTCTCGTCAAAGTCCGGTGGCAATTGCAGCGAATAATATAGCGTCTGGCCGTCTTCTGCGGTCAGCGTGCCGAAGGTTGGCACCGTATGGTCTTCCAGATACGGATGGTAGGGGTGTTCCGTATCGGTCAGCGCATTTTCCTCAATCCAGGTGATCCGTGTGCCATCCGTCTTGTAAAGGGCTGTCTGGGGCGGCTGGGACGGTTTGGATGACGTACCGATATACGATGCCCCATCCGGTGCCATGGTGATGGACCAGGACGCGCCTGCCGGTGTAATGCGCTGTATGTCCCGTTCGCGTGGCGGTTCCCCAGTCGGGTCAAGCGTTACGCGATAGAGGTGGCGCTCAAGCGGGGTGTCCTTATAAGCTGTAAAGAATAGGGTGAGTTGATCGCTTCCGTTTGAAGATGTGTGCGTGTGGATATGCAGCAATTGATCGACCGGCCAATCACCCGAAGTGAGCGGTGCACCATCACCGACAGACGGGTCAAAGCTGCCAGCATAAATGTGCCGAAATCCAGACGTCTCGCTTGTTAACAGAAAGGCCGGAGCAAGCGTGTTCATATCCCCATAGGGAGCAACCGTGGCATTCAGGTTTATCCATGTCGGCTGGTCTTCGGTATACAGCAGCGCGCGTTCGTCGCGCACCAGTCCGAGGGGCCCAAGTGTGTCCGTCGTCACGGTTTCCGGCAGGTCGACACCCGATCCAGCCGACGCGACAAGGTGGGCAAGCTCGGTCTGGTCCCGGTTGACCGCCTGTATAAATAGCCAGTGATTGACCCAGCTGACGCGGGCAAGATATTGGTCCGTCGCTGGCCCCCAGGCATCCTGCCGCCACCCGGCGACTTCGGTACTGTTTTCCTCCAGATCATGGATCAGCAAATCCACGACTGCATTCGGGCGGCCGGCTTTGGGGTACCGCTGTTCGATCACCGTTACTTTGTCGGCGGCGATATCAAAGCGGGGCACAATATCCACCGTACTTTCATCCACCCGCGTATAGGCGACATAGCGGTCATCCGGGCTCCACCAATACCCCGTATACCGGCTCATTTCCTCTTGGGCGACGAATTCGGCAACGCCATAGGAAATTGCATTTACCGCGTCAGCATCTGGCGTCAGCTGCCGCTCGTCCCCGGTCTCAAGGTCAATCGCAAACAGGGCATTGTCGCGGATGAAGGAGACGTATTTTCCGGCCGGGGACACCTTCGCATCGAATTCGAAAGCATCGGTTTCTGTCAGACGGCGCACGGTCGGCGGCGGCGTGAAGAATGTTTCCCGAATGAGGACGAGGTCTTTGATTGGCACCTCTTGCCCGTCCGGTGCTCGTATCAGAAGTTTGTCGAGGTCGGCTCGCCGTGTTTCGCGATCTCGTTCCTCGCCCGGGCGCTCCTCTCCGAAATAGGACTGGCGAACCCGTTCGGAAATGTCGGCAAATGTAATGCCCAGTTCCTCGGCCTTCGGCAAAAACGCAAAATCAAGATCTCCACGCAGGGGCTCCGGCTGCAATGTCACAAGGTACAGATCTCCGCCGAGGGGAACGAGCAGCGTATCCGGTCCACCCCAATCATAGCTGACGATACCTTTGGTACCGGCAATCCGCTGGCGCTCGCGCAGGGCCTTTTCCTGTTCCGACAGTTCCACATCTTCCGGTTCGAGCACCGTGGAATCGACCAGCATTTCCGCCTGGCCCGTCGCCACATCAAACGCCCAAAGGTCGAGCCGGTTGGCGTCGTCCTCTCGGGGCTTCAGGAACGAGACTTTTGTTCCATCCGGCGAAAATTTCAGGGCGCGGGGAGATGGACCGTTCAATGAAGGGGACTGGAACAGGCGTTCCAGGGGAAGGCGGTTCACGATCGTGGTGTCCTCGGCAGTCTGTGGTTCGGAGGTGGCAGCCGGGGCGTTGCTGCTCGCTTGCGCTGCGGCGTTTCCTGGCCCTGTAATCCCGGTACATCCGGTAAGCACAAGGGCGAGGGCGGCAGATATGGATGTTTTCATGCCCGGCAATTTAACGCCAGTTTCAACATTGTCATTGTTTCATTTCTCAAAAACAAATGAACCGACTAGATCTGATTCCGGTTGATGGATATGGGAGCGTGGACAATGTTACGGCGGATGTTCAAAATTACCTTGGGTCTGATACTTGGTTTGGCCGGGGTGTTTTGGTGGCTGATGCTGTCCGGGTCCACCGCACCGGCAAATGCGCCGGATCTGTTTCCCATTGGTGAGTTTCGGGCCGAAGTGCTCAGCGCCGATCCGGCAACCCTGCCGACCGAGGTGCGGATATTAGAGCTTGGCAAGGACAAAGCCCCCGCCTTCGCCGCCCAGGCCGGTCGGTTCGGTGCCCCGTTCGATCTGTCCTATACGAGTTTTGAAATCGTATCGCCTGAAGGGTCGGTTATTGTGGGCGGTGCCGTCGATGCGGCAACGGCAGATCAGATGACTCAGTCCGCAGGCGACGCCCAGTTCTATCCGGAGCGATATGCCCAGCTTATCGCGGCGATGGAAACAGCCCGCCATGTCGTTATGACCCATGAGCATATTGACCATGTCATGGCCATTGCGCGCCATCCAGCACCGGCCAAGCTCGCGCCCAATCTCCGGCTGAATGCCCCGCAAAAGGCTGCCTTGCCCCGCTTCACCTTGAACGGGGACCTTCCGGCTGAGCTGGCTGACCTTGAGCCAACGCTCTCCGGGCGGCTGCAGATGATCGCTCCGGGCGTGGTGATCGTGCCAAATGCCGGCCATACGGAGGGAAGCCAATCGGTCTTCGTAAAGCTTCAGGATGGCCGCGAATATCTGTTAATTGGCGACATTGTCTGGACAATGTCCAACATTCGAGACCTCAAGACGCGTCCCTTGCTGACCCAATATGTCGTGTTTGACCCGAATGAAAACCGTGCGGCCGTAAAGCGCCAGGTCGGTGCCCTGAACACACTCGCCGTGGACGAGCCTGCCCTTATCATTGTCCCCAGCCACGATCGCACCCACCTGCAGAATCTGATCGCCGCTGATGATCTCGTAGAAGGCTTCCAATAAAAGAAAAGCGGCACCCCGAAAGGGATGCCGCTTCGAATAGATCTAACCGCGCCTTGCTCTGTGCGCGGTCGCCATGTCAGCTTTTACGATCCGTCTGCCGAGGCTTCTTCAACTTCGGCTTTGTTGAACTCACCCGAAATGGTGATCACCATCTCGTCGCTAACGGCAGGCGCAAAGGCACCGGCATCGAAGTCAGACCGCAAGATTGTCGTGGTCGCCTGGACACCGACGGTCTCAACCTTGGAAATCGGGTGCTCCTTGGCACCAAGCAGCGTGACGTCTAGCGTCACCGGTTTCGTGACGCCTTTTACTGTCAGGTCGCCGGTCAGCGTGCCTGTGCTGTCATCGGCTTGGGTCAGGCCGGTCGAAACAAAGGTAATCTCCGGAAATGTACCCGTGTTCAGCCATTTCTCATCATTATTGAGGTGGTCATTAAACACCTCGACACCGCTATCGACCGAGGCCGCATCGATCGTCACATTTACCGAGCTCTTAGTCGGATCATCGGCATCGAGTGTTAGGACGGCATCTACATTGTCGAAGCTTATCTGCGGATTGGATAGGCCAAAATGGCTATAAGTGAACGTGACATAGCCATGGGTCTTGTCCATCACATAGGTGCCGGAGGAGACCTTTTCAGACAGTGCGTGTCCATCTGCGGATGCTGATCCAGCAAGCGTGAGGGAGCCGGCCAGAAGCGCGGCTGCAAGGGAGGTGCGGGAGACGGGTATACGAAGCATGGGATGTTTCCTTTTCATCAGTTAACCATCTACGCGACGTAATGACGCGTCATGGGTCCAGGGCCAAGTCACGAGGATGTGAGGCGCGCGCCTTGAGCGTACATTCCGGGCGCTGCCTCCGATGATTGTCTTGCCGAATGCCCTTCCAAGCTTGATCTTCTCAAAACCCTGCGCCACAGACGACCAAATATCAGTCTTTTTGGAGTTGTCCCCCTATGGCCGTTCAGTATGTCTACACGATGCAGGGTCTCACCAAGGTCTATCCTGGGGGCAAGAAAGTATTTGAAAACATACACTTATCGTTCTTGCCCGATGCGAAGATCGGCGTCGTTGGCGTGAACGGTGCGGGCAAATCCACACTCCTCAAAATCATGGCTGGCCAGGACAGTGAATTTAATGGCGAGGCCTGGGCGGCCGATGGCATTAAGGTCGGTTATCTTCCCCAGGAACCGCAGCTCGATCCGGCCCTGAATGTCTTTGAGAATGTTGCCAGCCAGTGCCCCGAAAAACAGATCCTCGATAAGTTCAACGAGATCAGCACCCGCCTTGGCGAAGAGTATACCGACGAGTTGATGGAGGAGATGACAACCCTCCAGGAGCAGGTCGATGCCGCCGATGCCTGGGATATCGATTCCAAGATCCAGATGGCGATGGAAGCCTTGCGCTGCCCAGACGATTTTGCCGATGTGACAAAGCTCTCCGGCGGCGAGGTGCGGCGCGTTGCAATCTGCCAGCTGCTCCTTTCCAAGCCCGACATGCTGCTAATGGACGAGCCGACCAACCACCTCGACGCCGAGACCGTCGCCTGGCTCCAGAACTATCTGATCAACTTTCCGGGCTGCGTTATCCTGGTGACCCACGACCGGTACTTCCTAGACGATATCACCGGATGGATCCTAGAACTCGACCGAGGGCGCGGTATTCCCTATGAGGGCAATTATTCGGCCTGGGTGGAACAAAAAGCCAAGCGCATGGAGCAGGAGGCCCGCGAAGACAAAGGCCGCGCCCGGACGCTTGCCAAGGAACTTGAATGGGTCCGCTCCGGGGCCAAAGCCCGCCAGGCCAAATCCAAGGCGCGTATCAGTGCTTATGAGGAAATGGCATCCAAGGCCGAGCGGGAAAAAGTCTCCAACGCCCAGATCCGCATCCCCCCTGGCCCCCGCCTCGGCAGTGTTGTGCTGGAAGCAGAAAACCTCCGAAAAGGGTTCGGCAACAATCTCCTGATTGAAGATCTTGATTTCAAATTGCCCCCCGGCGGCATTGTCGGCGTGATCGGGCCGAATGGGGCGGGCAAGTCCACGCTGTTCAAGATGATCCTCGGCCAGGAGGGTCCCGACAGCGGAACTCTGCGCCTCGGTGATACGGTAAAGCTTGGCTATGTCGACCAGTCCCGCGACAAACTGGACGACAAGAAAAATGTCTGGGAGGAAATCTCCGATGGGCTCGATGTCATCGATCTTGGCGGTATTGAGGTAAACTCGCGGGCCTATGTGGGGGCCTTCAATTTCAAGAAGACAGATCAACAAAAAAAGGTCGGCTTGCTTTCCGGGGGGGAGCGCAATCGGGTTCACCTCGCCAAAATGCTACGCGAGGGCGGCAACCTTCTCTTGCTCGACGAACCGACCAACGATCTTGATGTCGAAACCCTCCAGGCCTTGGAAGAAGGTCTCGACGGATTTCCGGGGTGCGCCGTGATCATTTCCCACGATCGCTGGTTTCTCGACCGCATGGCGACCCATATCCTCGCTTTTGAGGGCGACAGCCATGTCGAGTGGTTCGAGGGCGACTTCTCTGCCTATCTTGAGGACAAGAAACGCCGGCTGGGCGCAGATGCGGTGGAACCGAAGCGCGTGAAATTCAAGAAATTTGCCCGGTGATCTTGGGGCCACACAGTGTTTCTGCCTGAGGAGCAAACGGCCACTTTAAGCAGAAAAAACAACATGAATCCCGGTTAAAGCCTTCTTTTGGCAATAAATTATCAACCAAAACGTGCAACAAAGAGCGCCATGACACAGCCTCTCATGATTGCCATACTCCTTGTGATCGCCGTTGCCACCGGCGTTGCCGCTATTTTCTTGTTGCGCCGGGAGGCCCGTGCTGAGATCCGTGCGGACCTTGCCAAAGAGGATGCGACATCCATTGCGAACCTTGCTGCTGATATTTTCTGGCGCACGGATCCGGATGGTATCATCGAAGCTGCCGGCGGCCGGCTCATGCCCGATCTGGTGCCCGATATAGAGGGGATTATTGGCCAACACTGCCTCGACCTTGTTGAGCTTGCGCCCGCCGAACTGGCCAAAATGCACCGCGCATTGGAGGCCCGCGAGCCCTGTTCTGATATTCGGTCAGAGGTCCATGCCCCCGGCGGCCAGACCTATACACTCTCCGTCAGCGCAACACCGCGCTTTGATGAGAACGGCAAAATTAACGGTTATCTCGGCTTTGGAACCGATGTTACGGATCGGGTGCTTGCCCAGAAGGAGCTGGAATTTCTGGCCGAGCATGACCCACTGACAGGGCTTGCAAACCGCCGTGCGTTCACAAACCGCATCGACCGCGAGTTTTCCCTTGAGCCGACAACCATTGCTTTGTTGGCGATCGATCTTGATGGGTTCAAAACCGTGAATGATCGCCATGGCCATGATATTGGCGATGCGCTCTTAAAGATTGTTGCAGATCGCATTCACTCCGTCACCCGCCAGTCGGACTGGGCGGCCCGCATGGGCGGTGACGAGTTTGTGCTTGTTGCCCATAATATTCGCGGGCCGGAGGATGCGTGTCGCATTGCCGAGCGGATTGTTGAGGCGATTGGCCGTCCGTTTCAGATCGGGGCGTTACAGATCGAGGTCGGCGCGTCGGTCGGTATTGCATGCCCGTCCGACAAGGTGAACGGGCCAACGGATCTCGTCAAATTTGCCGATCTCGCGCTTTATGACGCAAAGGCGCAAGGCAAGGCCTGCTATCGCATTTTTTCAAAAGATCTGTCCGGCCGCCGCAGTACGGTTCACTGATCAGCCTTGGCTGAAGACGTCTGAAACGGATAACCAAGGCTCCAGATCAGGCCGTCGGGCAGGTCGGACTGCGTGGCCGGAAGGCCGATTTTCATCGCCATATGTCCCTCCCGCGGCTCCGGTGTATAGGTGCCGAACACACGGTCCCAAACCGAGAAGAAGAACCCAAAATTTGTATCGTGTTCGGCGCGGTGGATTGAGTGGTGCACGCGGTGCATGTCGGGGGTCACAATCACAGCCCGCAGGCCGCGGTCCAGGGCGGCGGGCAGGCGAACATTCGCATGGTTGAACATCGCCGAACCGTTCAAAATAATCTCGAACAGGATGACCGCCCAAACGGCCGGCCCGAGCAAAAGCACAATCCCGGCTTTATAAACCATCGACAATACGATTTCGAAGGGGTGAAAGCGCAGCGCCGTCGTCAGATCAATGTCCCGGTCGGCATGGTGCACCCGGTGCATCCGCCAGAGAAATGGCACCTTGTGGGAGATCACATGTTGAAACCAGATCGCAAGGTCGAGGGCGACGATCGCAGCAATCAGTTCAATCGCCTCCGGTAGATTGACCAGATTGAGCACGCCCCAGCCATGGGTGGCCGCAAGGCCTGCCATTCCGACGGCCACCAGTGGTCCGGCGAATTGGCCGAGCACCCTTGCCGTTGCCGTGGCCGCCACCAGCATACCGGCATTGGTGGCCCATCGATGGGATTTCGATCCCGTTAAAACCCGCCTGGGATGGAGGATCTCAAGCCCTGCCATCAAGGCAAAAATCAGGGCGAAGCTGCCAAAGCGGAGCAGGGGTTCACTGATCGGCAGGGTGTCTGGCATGGACGCGCATCGCCTTTATGGGCGGATCGGCGCGTAGGTGATCGTGTCGCTCCGAACCAGCAATTTCTCTCGACGCTTATTATATGGGTGAACCGCATCCGTTGTCCCTGCGGCATTTTCCAAGGGTTTGCCGGCATTGTGCCAGGCAAGGATACCGCCGCGCAGATTGCTGATCTTGCGGCCGGCCAAGGCTGTTTCGATGCGGCTTCCAAGCCGTGAAGATCGCCGACCGACAGTGCAATAGACCACAATTGGCGTATCCGCACGCGCGCCGGTGAGCAGGCCTTTTACGTCGCTGGCATTCGCACCCGGGTCCACATGCATGGCACCAGGAATATGCGATACGTCATATTCGCGCCGTTCGCGCACATCCAGCAGAATAAAGCGTTCATCGCCGGTCTGCATGGCGGCAAGGGTGTCGACCGTAATATGCTCGATTGTGTCATGGCGGTTGGCCAGCCGATCCTCAATTTCCGATAGGGGCGGCGGTGCGCCAAAGGGCCACTGGGCCTGAGCAGGCGCATTGACCGCTACAATGGATAGCCCCGCGCCAATCAGGAAACCGATTAATCTGATCATCCACAAATTCATACGCGAGAGGAATGCAGAATGCAGGCCACATTGCCGTGAGGTCTGCCCATGGGGCGTGTTTCCCGGCAGGATCATACAAGACATGGTTGTGTTGATTGGCCTACATAGTCTGCACCGACGCGCCGCTGTGCTTGTCCCAGACCCTCGGTTTGGGCGACTTGGGGGGGCTTCGCCAACAGGAAAGGACTGCCATGACCCAGAGAGCCAC
>JBCBAO010000096.1:0-8697 GCA_038532405.1 Pseudomonadota bacterium
CCCTTGAAGCCCTTACCGACATGGACGGGCGGCGATTTTCGCCGTCCGCCGGGCGCAACAAGGAGGCGATAAAACACGCATTCCTTAAGCATATGCCAACAGATGGGAAGGTGCTGGAGATCGGGTCCGGCACAGGCGAGCACGGCATTCACATTACCGAAGACGCCCCAAGGCTTGAGTGGATTTTTTCCGACCCTGACCAATTGTCGGTGGCCAGCATTCGAGCCTGGATCCACCACGCCGGAAGAGCGAACCTGATCGGTCCTCACCATCTGGATGCAACTGAACGCCATTGGGGTGCCTTAGAGGCGTTACAGCTGAACGGACTGTTCTGTGCCAATGTCATTCATATTTCGCCGTTTACGGTCTGTGAGGGGCTGTTCGCGGGGGCGAGTAGATTGCTGATACCTGGAGGGCGCGTTTTTCTATATGGCCCGTTTGGACGCAACGGGCATTTGAGCGACGGAAATCAGCGCTTTTCCGATGATCTGAAACGCAGGGATCCGAGCTGGGGTGTTCGCGATCTTGAAGTCGATGTGCTGCCCCTGGCGGCATCCTATGGCTTTTCAATCACTGAGATTGTCGAAATGCCAAAGAACAACCTCTCGATTGTTCTGCAGACAAACGCCGGTTAGATCGCCACAACTTCCGGCTTGCGGTCGATCCAAGGGCGTGCAGCCTCCAGCTCATAGGCGAGGGCAAGAAGCATGCGGTCATCGCCCTGGCGACCAGAAAACATCGACCCGATGGGAAGCCCGTCCTGTGACATGCCAAGGGGAACCGATATTGACGCTGCGCCCGCAACATTCATTGGCGATGTAAATGCCGCGAAGTTCAGGACGTTTTGCATCGTTTCACTGAGGTTCCCGGCTGGATCCTGCGTTCCTATTTTGGGTGCGGGGCTCGCAATTGTTGGCGTTAGGAGCACATCGAACTCGTCCGTGTCGAATAGGGCATTGTAAACGGCCTTGAAGTTTTGAAGGTAGGCAATTGTTTCCGGCATCTCTACCTGTCGCGCCAGGAAATTCTGGGCGAGTAGCAATGTCCATGGTTCCAGAATTTCGGGGGACGGTGGTTGCTCGGCGAAAGCTGCAGCCTGTTGGGCGAACTGCGCTGCACCTGCTGACCAATAAAGAAGAAATTGATCGGAAAACTTGGCACCATCGATCGGCAGGTTGTATGCCTTTACCGTATGGCCAAGCGCCTCACAAAGCTCTGCTGTACGGTCAAGCTCTGCTCGAACATCTGGATGTAGCGGCGTATCTGTGACCGGGGTTGGTGCATACGCGATGCGGAGACGTTTTGTCGATGGACCCGTGACGGGTTCTCTCAATGCTTCGCTTCTGGCCGTTGCAGAAAAGAGGGCGGCGCTGTCACGGACCGTATGGGTCACCGCAAGGTCAACGGAAATTTCAACCGGGATACCTTCCTGGTTTGTCCTGCCAATCGGTACGGCGCGAGCAGATGGTTTCAACCCTAGGAGCCCGCAGCAGGCCGCGGGTATCCGTATCGACCCCCCACCATCGCTCGCATGGGCAAATGGAACGACCCTTGCCGCTGTTAGCGCTGCCGCACCGCCCGATGAGCCGCCCGGAATATGGTCTAAGTTCCATGGGTTACGCGTCGCGCCGGTTACAATGGGTTCCGTTGATGAGATCAGGCCCATTTCCGGCGACGTTGATTTTCCGATTGGAACAAGCCCCAACTCCCGCCACTGTTCCGATAGCGGACCATCGGCATCCGGAATATTGCCCTTGAATGCACGGCTTCCGAATAGAGTTTGTAGGCCACGCCAATCGGCAAGGTCTTTTATGAAAGTTGGAACCCCGCCAAACGCGCCGGATGGGTTGGTACCGGCTCGCTCACGTGCAGCCTCGAAGCCATAGGTCGCGACAGCATTGATTTTGGGATTAACAGCCTCTGTACGCGCAATTGCCAGTTCTGTTGCTTCCAGAGATGTCATGTCGCCGGCAGCAATCAACTCGGCTTGGCGAACGCCATCTATGAACCCGCCTGTTGTTGGATTTGCTTCTATTGCTGACCTCGGGGCGCATGCGGAGAAAAATGGCATGAAGGCTGTCATGGCGGCACCCCCCTTTAAAATAGCTCTTCGATCTAATTGCATTTCCAAAACCTCCCAGTGGCGATATCTGTTGATCGCCCACTTATTTTGGATGAAATCGTAGTCTGGATAATGCAGACAGGAAAGATGCCGCGCCAGACTTTAAGCGAAAGCCCCTTGGAAAATAATGGTATGAACGGTGAAACGGATCGGGCTGACAAGGTGCTGGTCGCGCGCGGTTTTTTTGACAGTCGCTCGGCGGCCCGGGCCGCTATAAAGGCTGGCGGCGTGTTCAGCGACGGACAGCTGGTTTCAAAACCATCCCAATCGATTGCGGTATCAGGTCGCCTTTCTGCGACTGCCGCGCACCCGTATGTGTCGCGCGGCGGGCTTAAACTGAGCCATGCCATGCACGCCTTTTCGATAAGCCCGGCTGATAAGATTTGCGTGGATCTTGGCGCGTCTACGGGTGGGTTTACTGACGTGCTTTTGAAAGCAGGTGCCAGCCGCGTCAGCTGTGTTGATGTCGGGCGCGATCAACTGCACCCAAGACTGCGCGCGGACCAACGCACGACCGTTTATGAAGAGACCGATGTGCGCAATGTCACGTCGCTCCATGTGCCACAGGACACAAGCCTGATCGTTGCCGATTTGAGCTTTATCGGCTTGGAAAAAGCGCTTGGCCCCGCACTCGCATTGGCACCTGTCGGCACTGACCTTGTTTGCTTGTTCAAACCGCAGTTCCAGGTTGGCCGCTCTGGGGTTGGCAAGCGCGGCATTGTGAGGCAGCAGGATCTAGCGGATGCTGCAGCAGAGCAACTGACTGCCTGGATGGGCGGTGCCGGTTGGTCAATTCTGAAATGGACAGACAGCCCAATTCTGGGCGGCGATGGCAATTCAGAGCGCCTCTTTCATGCCCGCAATACTTCTGACTAGCTGGGGATCCACTCGCCGCCTTCACTATACTGGCAAACCTCCACGGGCGCACGCGTTTGCGTGCCGTCCGGTAGGGTTGTGGTTTGGAAGACCGTTTCACAAATTGGCTCGAAAACGCCGCCTGCGAGCGGTGTCTGCGTCCGTGTTGAAGATTGCGTGTTGGTCTGAAAACCGCCATCGGTCGACGGCTCTGTTCGTACAACAGGGCGCCCGCCAAAAGGATCGCCGAATTTTACGGCATTCAGATCAACCGGGCCGGCCTGGTTGACATGGCTGAAGGTTCCAAACCGCTTGATATTCCTGCTTGGCGCATATGGATCGCCGAAGGCTTCAGAGGGGCTCGCATAGACACAGTCGCGGGCATTTGCCGAAGCCACCTGATTTCCGATAATGCCCCCAGCGAGGGCCCCTAAGAGGATCCCCAGCTCCTGATTGCCTCGTTTTTCTATGAACCGTCCGCGGCGAAATCCGCGTCCATGCCGGAACCCGTGTCCGTGGTGGAACCTGCTGCCGCGAAACCCACGTCCGACAAATACATGCCGTGTCGTATTATTCGCAATTGCTCCACCAGCGGCACCGCCGACAACGGTGCCGATAATTGTCCCGGCGACCCGGTTGTCCTTGCCACAATTGACCACTTGAGCGCTTGCTGGTGCACTCAAGCTGAGGATTGAAATCGCTGCAATTATGCCGAGTTTGCGCATGTTAAGCTCCTGAACAACGGACATGGTCAGACCACGTTACCCTCGCATATTGCAGGAGAGAGCCTGAACGGAAGCTGAAGGCTTTTCGTCAACTTGCAAATCCGGTCGCGCTGCCTAAGCGTTGACCCATGACAGAACCTTACATTCCGCAACGACCCGGTATTTTGAAACTTGTTTTTGAGGATGCCTGGCTCGTTGTGCTCTGCAAGCCGGCGGGCCTTTTGTCGGTTCCGGGGCGGGGGCCGTCAAAGCAGGATTGTCTGCTTTCCCGTGCCCGGCGGGTCTGGCCAATGGCGGACGTTGTCCACCGCCTGGATATGGAGACCTCCGGACTGATGATCTTTGCAAAAGACCTGGAAACGAAAAGGGCGATGTCCGCCAAATTTGAGAATAGACGTGTCTGGAAGCGCTATGAAGCGATTGTATATGGCCGGCCGGACGCCGATTTTGGAGAAATCGATTCGCCTATTGGCCTGGATTGGCCAAATCGGCCTCGTCAGAAGATCGATACTCATGCCGGCAAGCCTGCCTTGACCAATTGGCGCTTCTTGGCGGCTGATCAGTGCAACACGCGATTGGATCTTCGCCCATTTACGGGCCGAACGCACCAATTGCGGCTCCACCTTGCCAGCATTGGTCATCCAATTCTGGGGGATAGGCTTTACGGGCCGGCGAGGGCGCGAAACGCAGCGGCCCGCCTGTGCTTACATGCTGAGGGCCTTAGATTTGCGCACCCGATGACCGGCGCTTTGGTGTCATTGGTTTCAAGACCGCCTTTTTGACTGGACGTCGGCGCTGATTAACCCCAGTTTTTAGGCATGAGCATTATTGATAATACGACGACGGCTTTTGGGCGTGCGCGCTACGCAGCTGCCCAGGGGCTGAGATCAGCTTGGTATGGGGCGCACTATCTGGCGGCTCGCAGGACGTCGGGAGATTTTACGCGGCCAGGCGAAACACCGTTTTCACCTGAGAGCGGCCCCTTAGACACCGCCGCTCTGCGAACAGCTTTTCTAGATTTGTTTATACAGGATCGCGCCAATATCGAAGCTGGTCTTTATTCGGCCCCCCAAGATGTGCGGTTCCGTGACTTGGCGCGGGCGCTGCGCTCTTCGCGGGCCTTTTTTGCCGATGTTCCAAACGTTGACCGCCGCCGAACTGCACGACAAGGCACTGAAGTTCGCGAGACCCAGGCCAAGAAAATAAAGAGATACCCGACCTATTATCGCCAGAACTTTCATTATCAGTCAGACGGTTGGTTGTCCGACGAAAGTGCAAGAATTTACGATACACAAGTTGAGACGCTTTTTACGGGTGCAGCGGATGCTATGCGCCGGGCGGCTTTGGCCGAGATTGCTTCTGAACTGAAAGGGCAAGACCAAAGGCACAATGACCTCATCGATATCGCCTGTGGGACCGGGCGTTTCCTTGCGCAAATTATGCGGTCTTTTCCAAAGCTGCGGGCCGATGGTCTCGATTTATCGCCCAATTATGCTGCGCTTGCGCGCCAGCATATTTCCAATTGGTCACAAGTCGAGATTATTGAAGGCGCTGCTGAGGATATGCCGGTTGAGAGCGAAAGCTACGACCTGGCTGTATCCATATATCTTTTCCACGAATTGCCACCGCGAATTCGTCCGCTTGTCTTCTCTGAAATTGAGCGTGTGTTGCGGCCTGGCGGTGCATTTATATTCGCCGATAGCCTGCAGTTCGGCGATATCGAAGGGCTCGATCCGATCCTTGAGTACTTCCCAGAAGGATTTCACGAGCCCTATTATAAGGGATATCTAAAGGCAGACTTGGCAACGCAAATGGAAGAGGCTGGCCTTATATTTGAGCGCCAAACCCTCGCCTTCCTGACAAAAGTTCAGGTTTGGAGAAAGCCAGCCGCTACTTAAACTGCAAGGTCGCTGCGGTTGCCACCGTTGGATTCGTATTCGCGCAGCCAGAGAGGGGTTAGCCCGCGGCCCGACCAGGAATTACCCGTTTTAGGATCGCGAAACTTAGCCGGGGCTTTTACGCCCTTCAGCTTGCTTGTGCGTCTCGCGGCCGGTTTGGCTGCTTTTTCCGTCTTTTTCGCACGGGTAAGCTTTGGGGGAGGCGACATTTTTGCAAAGTCGGATAGACGTTCCAGCCGACGCTCCAGAGTCTCAAGTTCGCTATGCGCAACAACTGCTAATCGTTGATCGATTGCGTCTTTAAGGTCGAGCATCTCATCAATACTCATATCCGCCACCGAAACCGAAGATTTATTTTTTTTCATTTTTTTATCCATATCAATTTTTACCGACGCGATAAATACACATAAATATTCCTATTAGGAAAACATATTCGTCCAAAACACGAATATTATTTAGTATAAATTTTCAATCAATTCGTCAAATCAGACGCGAAATTACTTATAATACAATTTCGGCGTCTGTGCTTTATACTAACCGATTTGGCCGCGATGGCGAAGCTTTGCATCGGCGAGAACACAGGCAAGCATTGCCTCCGCAACAGGAACGGCCCTGATGCCGACGCATGGATCATGCCTGCCTTTGGTTGATACCTCCGTCTCTTCTCCCTCGCGTGTGACTGACTTAACGGGGGTAAGGATTGAAGATGTTGGCTTGATGGCCAGCCGCGCTACAATTGGTTGGCCGGTAGATATTCCGCCCGCAATTCCCCCATTATTATTGGAGAGAAACCTTGGACCATTATTTCCAGTGCGCATCTGATCGGCGTTGTCTGCTCCTGATAATATGGCCGCTTCGAAGCCTGCGCCTATTTCTACGCCTTTTGCTGCATTAATAGACATGAGCGCGCTTGCGAGTTCCGCGTCGAGTTTTCCGTAGATCGGGGCTCCCCATCCAGGCGGTACGCCGGTTGCCTCTACTTCGACAATCGCGCCGGCAGAAGACCCCGCCTTCCTTGTCTTATCCAGAAATGCTTCCCATACGGAGACAATATCTGGATCGGCGGCAAAAAACGGATTGTTCGCAGTTTCCGACCATGCCCGATCTAGAGATGCCTTATTTGGGCCGATTTGACTGACGCAGCCACGGATCGTTATGCCATCCCCAAGGATCTTCCGGGCTATGGCACCTGCGGCAACACGTGTTGCTGTTTCCCTGGCCGAGGATCTACCTCCGCCGCGGTAATCACGAATGCCGTATTTTGCATCATATGACAAATCAGCATGGCCAGGGCGGTACTTATCTCGAATATCGGAATAGTCTTTCGATCTTTGGTCAACATTTTCAATCAGCATACTGATTGGAGTACCGGTCGTTCTTTGGCCATCTGTGCGATCGTCTTCGAAAACGCCTGATAGTATTTTGACAATATCTGGTTCCCGACGCTGGGTGACAAAGCGTGATGTGCCCGGGCGGCGTTGATCGAGATGTTTTTGAATATCGGCATTGCTTAAGCTTAACCCGGGCGGGCAGCCATCAACCACGCAGCCGATAGCAGGCCCGTGACTTTCCCCCCAAGTTGTGACGCGGAACAAGTGTCCGAAAGTATTGTGCGACATGGGTCACCATCTCTTTTCCAGGCTGTGTTAGAAAGAAAATCAGCTCTAAGGTAAAGGGGGGTGCTGATGTACCCTATTGTCCCAGTGCAATAAGTTGCTCCATTTCTTCTGTCTTTAGCGGTGAGCTTTGTACGGTTTGAACCCAGCTTTGAAGATGTGCAATACGGGTCGTTGAGCTTAGAACAATATCGATATCTTGGTTTGACAATGTAAACGCCAACATCGCTTCAGCCGCTGTGCGGCCTGACAGTTGCGAGATGTTACTTAAATCAACTTCTTGCGCCCGTTTCAGGGCGGTTGGGTTTCGCCCAATTGCCCGCGCCAGATACCAAAGGTCAGAAAAGGTTCGCGGTAGAAATAGGGATTTTCGATACAGCGCCTGTCCCAAAGGGGCGATGGCGACCGTTTGGACGCCTTTTTGTTTCGCCAATGCGAAAATATCGGCGTGGGATTGATCCAATGCATTAAAGCGCCCCATGATAATATCTATCCAGGAGGTTTTGATGGCATATTCTAGGGCCTGTCCCTCGCCGCAAACCCCAATTTTCTTGATTTTCCCGATTTCCGTGAGGCGCAATAGCGTCTCTTTCGTCATGTCTATCGTTTCTGGTGTCGGTCCGTGTAAGTAGAGAATATCCAGTTGTTCTCGATTTAACCGCTTCAGGCTGGTATCGACCTGACGCTCAATCGCTTTTGCGCTGAAATCTTTTGCTGGTCTACCGAACGATCCATATTCGGTACCGGCTTTTGAACTTATCTCTACGTCGTTCGCCGAGAGGTCCTGTAACGCTTTGCCCAGTCGCGTTTCTGCAACGCCGCCTGCATAGAAGCCCGCCGTATCGAAGTGGCGAATGCCATGGTCCAATGCGGCTGCGATCAGTTTCTGAGCTTTGTTCTCAGAAAACCAGGATTTGCCCCACGCACCGGCGGCCCCAAACCCTATTTTTGAAATATCGCATAGTGTTTGTGTCATAATTTGATGTCCCTAGGGTAGCGGGCAGATAAGGTTCATCCTAGGTCAGGTATATGAGCAAAAATACACTTATCCCCACGACGCCAGACGCTGCAAGCTATGCCGCAGAGGCACCCCGCCCACCGATCCCAGACGTTGATGTCCCGTTCGACCTTATTGAGGTTTGGCTAAAGGAAGCTAGGGAAAGCGAGTTGAACGATCCAAATGCCATGGCATTGGCGACCGTTGACCCATCTGGCATGCCCGATGTGCGCATGGTGTTGTTGAAAGATGTGAGCCCGGCAGGCTTTACGTTCTATACCCACTCAACAAGCGCGAAAGGGCAGCACCTGGCAGCAACTGCAAAAGCTGCTCTCTGTTTCCATTGGAAATCCCAGAGACGGCAGCTACGCGTGCGAGGAGGTATACATGCTGTTCCAAGTGAAACAGCTGACGCTTATTTCAAGACCCGTGCGCGGCAAAGTCAGCTGGGTGCCGTCGCGAGCGATCAATCCGCTCCGCTTGA
>JBCBAO010000097.1:0-8593 GCA_038532405.1 Pseudomonadota bacterium
GCAATTCTGGCACCTAACCCGCATAACCGCCAGCCATGGCTGATCGAGCTCGGCGATGATGTTGATACGCTCACTTTATATTGCGATCGGCAAAGACTTCTACCTCATACAGACCCTCAAAACCGTCAAATCACTATTGGTCTAGGCGCTTTTCTGGAACTCTTTCGACAGGCTGCCGCGCAACAAGGATATATAGCTCAAATCACACCTTTTCCGGACGGCGAACCACACCCTCATCTGGACGAACGCAAGATTGCTCAGATCAGGTTACAAGCCTCACCGATAGCTAAGCCGGACCCTCTCTTTGGTCATGCATTGGCGCGACGAACGGTGCGAAAAAAGTTTGATACTTCAAGGCCATTGGCACCTGCCGATTTCAGCCGGTTAGCCACTGAAGCCAAACTTTCAAAAGAGAACACATTTGCGACCACGCTAGATGCGGAGAAAATTGAGCGTCTAAAGACATTATGCCGTGACGGCTGGGTGGTTGAAACTTCCACACCGGACACACATCATGAAAGTACAGCATTGACCCGTATTGGCGCGACTGAAGTGGCCGCCAACCCAGATGGCATTTCCTTGTTCGGGCCGAGTATGGAACTTTACAAAAGCCTAGGGGTTTTGACCCGGGCCAAAATGAACGAGACTGGTAGTCGCGCCCAGAAAGGAGCGCTCTCTTTCTATAATGGTCTGATTGATACTGCGGTGGCGTTCGGGTGGCTTTCAACGCCGCGGAACAGCCGGGGTGACCAATTACGGGCGGGTGCTGATTGGGTGCGTCTGAACCTGGCAGCAACTAAGCTCGGCATGGCTATGCATCCGCTCAGCCAAGTCCTGCAAGAATTCCCTGAGATGGCGGAGCTTTACACAGAATTTCACGCAGAAGTGGGTATGTCTGAGCCGGCACGCGTGCAGGGTCTATTCAGATTTGGGTATGCGAAATACCCAAAAGCTGCGCCGCGGTGGCCGTTAGAGTCACGGTTGGTTAATATGGAGAAATGACAGACACGTACGCACCATCCCAAAACTCAGCCGGGCTCGCGAATGACCCGATTGAATTTGTCGCCATGACCGAGATTTCGATTATCTCGCATCTCGCAGAAAATTTGTTCGCGAGCGTGCTTCCTGAAGATCTAACGGTCGCGCAATTTGGCGTGCTCAATCATTTGTTACGGCTCGGCAGACAAGAGACGATTGGGGAACTTGCAAGCGCGATGCAAGTCACACAACCCACAATGTCATCGACCGTCAAAAAATTGGAAGAGAAAGGGTGCCTCAGATTGGTTGCGGATGAAAAGGATCAACGTGTTCGACGCACTCAAGTCACGCCGCTCGGTAAGGACCGCCGAGCCGAAGCTATGGCCAATATCGCTCCGATACGGGACCTTATCTCACAGCAACTTTCAGATGGGGAGTGGAAGGTGTTATTACCGATTTTGACCAAGCTACGGATCACTATGGACAATAATCGGTAGCAACCCATTCCACGCCAGCGTCTTAAGTGGGGCGTTTTTTGCCGCACGCTAACGTCCCCAAAGCCGCCGAGAGCAGACCAAAATGAACCGCGCTTGCCCTTAGCAACTTCGCGATTCGTGATTTACCTCTTTTCAGAGCTGTCGCGCTTCCGCGATGATCCTGCCTCCTCAACGGCTAACCGAACAAACCAGACGTCGCCGCCTACACCCCAATCACCCCGCTGATCGCGGCCCGCGCCGCGAGTTCGGGGCTCATCAGGTGGGTGCGTCCGCCGCGGCCCTGGCGGCCCTCGAAGTTTCGGTTGGAGGTCGAGGCGCAGCGCTCACCGGGCGACAGGATGTCCGGGTTCATGCCGAGGCACATGGAGCAGCCGGGTTCACGCCATTCAAAGCCGGCCGTGCGGAACACATCATCAAGACCTTCAGCTTCCGCCCGCGCGCGGACAAGCCCGGAGCCGGGGACGACCATGGCCCGCACACCTTCGGCCACCTGGTTTCCCTTGGCGATGGCGGCGGCGGCGCGCAAATCCTCGATACGTGAATTCGTGCAAGACCCGATGAAGACGCGCTGAACCGGTGTACCGGCGATGGGTGCCCCGGCCTGCAGCCCCATATAATCAAGGGCGCGCTCGACGGCGGCGCGTTTGATCGGGTCGGCGACCTGCTTTGGGTCCGGCACCGAACTTGAGATCGGGATCGCCTGTTCCGGGCTTGTGCCCCAAGTTACTGTCGGCTCGACATCCTCGCCGCGGATGTGCACCACGGCGTCCCAGTTTGCCGCGTCGCCGGAAAACAGCGTTCTCCAATATTGCTCGGCCATTTCCCAGGCTCCGGCCTTTGGGGCGGCCGGCCGGCCGCGCATATAGGTATAGGTTGTCTCGTCCGGTGCGATCAGCCCGGCCCGTGCGCCGGCCTCGATGGAGAGATTGCAGAGCGTCATCCGCCCTTCCATGGACAGCGCCCGCACGGCCGCGCCGCGGTATTCCATCACATGGCCGGTTCCCCCTGCGGTTCCGATCTTGGCAATCAAATGCAACGCGAGATCCTTGGCCGTGACGCCATCCGCCAATTGGCCGGACACCTCGATGGCCATGTTCTTCATTTTCCTGGCCCGCAGGGTTTGGGTCGCGAGGACATGTTCCACCTCGCTTGTGCCGATGCCATGGGCAAGCGCGCCAAAGGCCCCATGTGTCGAAGTATGGCTATCGCCGCACACAATGGTCATGCCCGGTTGGGTGCGGCCCTGTTCGGGGCCTACCACGTGGACAATGCCATTATTGATATCCCCCATGGGAAAAAACGAGATGCCATGCTCCGCGACATTGCGGGAAAGGGTTTCCAACTGCGCCCGGGCGGCATCGTCTTTGACGCCGCTTAAACCCGCGCTTTGGTTTTCGGTCGGCGTGTTGTGGTCGGCGACGGCAAGGGTCAGATCCGGACGTCGGACACGGCGGCCGGCCGCCTTAAGTCCGGCGAAAGCCTGGGGGGTTGTGACCTCGTGGATCAGGTGCAGATCGATATAAATCAGGGCTTCCCCAGTGCCCGCGTCGATATCAGCGACGTGCGCGTCCCAGATCTTATCATAGAGGGTTTTGCCAGACATCTGTCTCTGCCGCTTTTCCATGGGAAGAATATTGCCCCAGATATGCGAGAATTGGTCTAATCATGCAAGTTGACAAGGGCTACCCTTGGCCGAGCGGCCCTTGGCGCTCATTTGCCTTTGCCAGGGCACGCTCATAGGCCATGTCTATGAGGGCAGGGGGCTTCAGGCCCTTCATATCCACTGTGCTCGCCAAGTTGTGGGCCTTTAACACGCTGCGGATCTCCGCCGCCGTCATTGCGCTGAAGGCGTCCCGAAACGCAGCTTCTGGCTTTGTTGCGGCAAGCTCGCGGGGATTAATGAGTTTTGCAGCGAGACTGCCTTCGAACACCACCTCTGCTCCAATGGCTTTTACGAGCCGGTTGGCAAGATCTGGATTCGACCGTATTTCGAGCCTCAACTCCTCAAAGAAGCGGTCGAGTTTGGCGAAGGCATCCATGTCCCCAGGGTCTTCCATCGATCAGTCCCGCACCTTTTTGGGAGCCATTTCCCACCGGCGCGCCGTGAGGAACTCGACAAACTCGTCGGCCAGGCGGCGGACATCGCCTTTTATTTTCCCATACTTGCCGCGAAATGTATTGTAGCTGTCCGCGGCGGGGCGATCCATGGCGGTCAGAACCTGAACGGATTCCGGAATGGTCGGGCCAAACCATAACTCTTTCAGATAGACGTTTTGCAGCTCGGTACGCATTTGGCGGGCATAGCCGGTATTCTTGAACCGGGTGATGACCGAAAAACTGCGGGTCATCAGATCTGCCCGCACATTATCCGACACCCAGGAGATAAATTGTTTGGTGCCCCAGGTTGAAACGGCATCGGCAAGGGTCGGCATGACGAACACATCTGCCAGGGCCAGCCCAGCCCGGGACAATGGGGACAGGTGCGGCGGACAATCTAGAAGGATCACATCATAGATCGGCAGAAGGTCTGCAAAGCCAACCTCGAAATGGCGCGCAAGGGCTTCTGAAAGCGTCGTTGGCGTCCCGGTTCGCGAATACCATTCTTCCTCCAGGGACAATTCGTCCATGCGCAATTGGGGGTGGGCCGGCAGGGCCGAAATCCAGCCAAGGCGCTCTGATTTCATTTCCGCTGCCCGCAATTCTTCGAGCGACACCGCATTCGGCATGATGAAGGGGCCAGCGGAGGCCTTTTTACCATCCAGGAACTGGCCGAGCAGGTGATGGGCCCCCTTGCCTTGCTCCGATGCGGCCTGCACGCCCTGTTCGGTGAGCAGCATCTGGCTGGAATTGGCCTGGGCATCCAGGTCTATGACGAGGACGTTCAAACCGTAAAAATAAGCAAGACCGTCGGCTAGCATGACGGTCGTGGTCGATTTCCCAACGCCACCTTTAAGGTTGGCGATGGCCGCAATCGTCGCAGACATTTGTGCTCCCCTGGATCCCCAAACGCCCCAATAGGTGCTGCGGATCTGCTCTATTTATGTTCTATCTTTACTCGCACAAGCGTGTCCTATCGAAAGCATCGACCAACACACACCCACCCTGTCTATAGGGGCGGGTCGGCAATCTCAACCGCGAACATCGTCCTTGCGACTGTTCTCCCGGCCGAGGCGGTTCCGCCCCGACACGGCGATCCGCCCGATCAAGTCTGCCAAAACGGCAGGGGGCACAACAAAGCTGGACAAGGTGCCGATCGGGTCTCGGTCTTTCACGCGTTCGCGGAACCGGGCCCAGGCCCATTTTTTCTGATTGAGCAGAAGGTGTGCCTTCAACTGGGTCCGCGCATCTTCCGGAAGCGTCTCATTTGAAAGCAGCCTTTGGTCGCTGCGGACCAGATGTTTTAGATGGTCCGCCCGGTGCTTCCGGCTAAGTGACCCAGGCGTGTCATAGGCAATATAGCCCTTGGGGTTCACCAGGCCGAACCGCGCGCCCGCCACAAGCAATCTGGTGTAGAGGTCATAGTCTTCACCAAGCCACATGTCCGGATCGTAACGGATCTCATGGGCTTGCAAAAAGTCTTTCCGAACCAGTGGTTTGATGTACCCAAGCTCTCGCCCATATCCGGTATTGGCGTGAATGTTCTCGCGCACGAAGGTTTCCAATGTCAGTTCCATGGCGGCAAAGTCGGTGTCCGACCAGAGCCGTCGGCGCGGTGCGCCTTCATGCCAACTCGTCACCCTGTATTGGTCGTCGCCGACGGCATCCCATCCGTTTTCACCCGCCAGCCTGACAAGGGCTTCCAGCCGCTCTGGCTCCATGGCATCATCGGCATCAAGCGGCGTAACCCAGTCCGTGGTCGCAAGTTCAATCGCCCGGTTCCGCGCCGCCGCAGGTCCCTGATTGGTTGCCTGGCATACAAGCTGGGCCCGTGGCTCACCCTTGATGATGCGCTCGACCGTTGGTGCCGTCTCATCCCGGGAGGCATCGTCGACAATAATAACATTTGGACGGCAAGTCTGATCCAGCGCACTGCGGATCGCGCGCTCGATGATGCCCTCGGCATTATAAGCCGCAATGATGACGGTTACCGAGCAATCCATGCGATGGCCTCTGCGCTGCACACCATGGTCGCTTGGGAACCGGCCAATGACTCCAACATTGGGGTAAAGTGTCCCGATATTTGACTCCGAAGAGCCGATTGTCCCCGGATCTGCGAGCGCCATGCCAAATTTGTCGCCAAGGGCTTGCTGATCCGCAGCAATTCTCGCTTATCTCGCCGACCGACGCAACCGATTGGTTTAAAATCGCCCGTGTCGCCCGGCATGGGACTTGCGAAGCGATGTGTCGCATCCTCTAAAGAAACCTCGTCCGGAACCCGCTTCGTCCATGTTTGTCACAGCAATCATCCCGACTTTTAACCGTGCTGCCCTGTTGGCTGAAACGGTTGCGGCCGTCCGTTCACAGAGCCGCGCTCCAGACGAGATTGTCATTGTGGACGATGGGTCGACGGATGGCACTTTGGCTCTGCTCGATGAAATCGGCGATGGCCTCCAGATCATATCGAAACCAAATACGGGCAAGGCGGACAGCCTGAACATGGCCCTTTCCAGAGCCAATGGGACCCATATTTGGATTGTCGACGATGATGATCTTCCACGCACCGATGGCCTGGCAAACCTCGTCGCCTTGCTGGAAGAGCAAACGGGCAGCGAAATTGCCTATGGTCGCCATGAACGCTTTCTCATCGATCGGTCCACCGGCGCGCGTCACAGCATGGAAACAGGCTACTGGGATGACCGCTCAGCAGACTGGTTTTTGATCGCAACCCTCGAAGACTTTTTTGTCCACCAGCCCGCCATGTTGGTCGCCAAAGGCCTCTATGAACGGGCAGGGCCTTTCAATGTCGAAATGGTCGCGTCCGAAGATTATGAAATGCTGATCCGGCTTGCGCAGCTTGGCCGGGTTGCGGCCACCGATGCGGTTATTTTTGACCAACGCGTGCATGATGGCGTCCGCGGTCAAATTGGACACCAGTTTGCAGCTTCGGAGCGGAATGAGAAGTGGATCGAATACGATCAGCGCATTTTGGGGGCCGTCTACGCAGATCTTCCCCTCATGACCTATCTGCCGACAGGTGCTGCATTGACGGAGGCCACCCACCGCCAGGCGCTTTTGCAGCGTGGTACGATCATGGCGCGTAAAAAGCTCTGGGAGAAAGCGATCATCGATTTTCGCGCCGCTGCCGCCTGTTCGGGTGCAGACCTAAGCATCAGCGAACGCCAGATCCTGCGTCGGGCGCTGCTATCCAAATATGGATGTGAGGAGCTTTTTGCGCCTGATGGCCCTTTGCCTGCTTTGTTGGATTTGCGGTCGGCTGGCCCGTCGGGTTCTGCGATTGTTCGGGGCATTGCCCGCAGTTTGTTATGGAGAATAAAAGTCGCCACACAGCACCGCGATCTTGGTGCGATGAGGCGATACACCAAACTGCATGCCGATCTTGTCTATTTGCCGGTGAGATAGGGTGTCTGTATCAATGGCGTTTGGGGGGCGTCTCGGCTATGGGCTGGCATGAAACGCGCAAGCCTGCCCGTCACTGAAGTCAGCTTTGATCCATGATGTTGCTCGCCCCATGACAAGCCTTGCCAAAACCGCCGTCAGAGGTGCCGCCTGGAACACAGCTGCGAGCGCTGCCCGAATCGCTTCGGCCCTGCTGATTCTACCCGTTCTGGCGCGGCTGCTCGATCCGGCAGATTTCGGGATCATGCAGGTCGGCATGCCGATCATCCTGTTCATGATGTTGTTCAATGATCTTGGCATCGGCCCCGCGCTTGTTCGCGCCGATGATCCTTCCCGAACATTCTGGGCAACGGCGTTCTGGACCAATTGCGCCATGGGGAGCGTGCTGACCCTTATCGTCTATGTCACAGCCGGGCCGGTGGCGGACTGGTATGACTTGCCGCGGGCTGAACCCATTCTCCAGGCCCTCGCCTTTGCCCTGATCCTCAATTGTCTGGCCGTCACGCCAAACGCCTGGCTGCAACGCCAATTCCGCTTTCGGGACCTCGCTTTGATTGAAATCACCTCCATGGTCATCGGCATGGCGGTGGCCATTTTCAGTGCCGTTCGCGGGGCAGGGGCATGGGCGTTGGTATGGCAGCAACTCTCTGCTTTTGCTGTGAAATCCTCATTGTTGTGGTTGAGCGCCCGGGTGCCGCTTCGGTTCGACTATGATGTGCGCGAAATCCGCGCCGTTGTTCCATTTATCTCCAATCTGCTGGGGTCCCAGGTCGTCAATTTCTTTGCGCGCAATAGCGACAATATCATCATCGCCAGGATGCTTGGCGATGTGGCCCTCGGGTTCTACGCCATCGCCTACCGGATCATGCTGATGCCGATCCAGTTTCTATCCTGGGGCATGACCAGCGTGCTCTTGCCCACCTTGTCGACCTTCAAATCGGATACGGCGCGGGTAAAAGCTGCTTGCCTGAGGGTATTTCGGATCATCGCGCTTGTTACATTTCCCGCCATGGCTGGGATTGCTGCCTTGGCCGAACCGGTTGTTGTGATCGTGCTCGGAGAGGCCTGGCTGCCCTCGGCTGCTGTCCTCGCGCTGCTGGCACCGATTGGCGCGCTACAAAGTCTGACAAGCGCCCAGGGCGGGATGTTCATGGCGCTTGGCCGAACCGATGTCCTATTTCGATACACCGTGCTGACAACCATCATTGTCATTGCCGCCTTCCTGATCGGCACCCAGTATGGCCTTGTGGGAACGGCCACGGCCTATCTCGCGGCAAATCTCCTCCTCGCACTTCCCTTGTTTCGATCCCTTTTGACCCTGATCGATGCAAATCTCGGCGATATGTTCCAGGCGGTGGGGACGACGGCCTTGGTTTCTACCGTTATGGGCTTCGGGGTTTGGGCGCTTGCCGATGAGTTGCGACTTGGCGGCGCGTCTTCCCTCGACACGTTGATTATCTGTATTCCGGTCGGGGCCGCGCTTTATGCTGCGGGGCTCGCGGCGCTCGACCGGCCGGCCTTCGGCGAAATAGTCGGCCTCGGCAAAACCTTGGTTTTGCGCAGCTAGCTGGCATTTTGATTGCAGGTCGTGAGTGCAAATT
>JBCBAO010000098.1:0-8581 GCA_038532405.1 Pseudomonadota bacterium
ACCCCCCGCTCGTCCGGATCAATCAGGAAAAGATTGGGGGGTTTTACCCCTAAAAGGGTTCCATGTGCCAAAACGGCTTGCCCGGAGCGTGCGACAGGACCCCTACAGGATTTCTGTAAATGCCGCTTTCACAAGGGTGATGGAGGGGTGTGCCGAGGCTGCGCCGGGCAGAGAGACCACCTGGATCAACCCTGCAATTCTGAACTTGTATGGCTCACTCCACCGCAAGGGGTTTGCCCACAGTTTGGAATGCTGGTCCGGTGAAGATCTGGTCGGTGGTTTATATGGCGTCTCCCTTGGATCGGTTTTCTTTGGCGAAAGCATGTTTTCACGGGCAAGGGACGCGTCGAAAATCGCTCTCATTCACCTCGTGGCACGATTGATTCAAGGTACGTATACGCTCCTTGATGCACAGTTTCATAACCCGCACCTGGACCAGTTTGGGCTAGAACGCGTGCCCCGTGCAGAGTTTAAAAAACGGCTGACGGCAGCGCTGAAACTGGACGCAGACTTTTATTCATCGGAAATGCCTGTTTCCGGGCGAGAGGCGCTGCAGCGGATTACCCAGATATCGTAGACCGGATGTTCAAGGGCGCTGAGGCCTGGGGACGATGCGAACATCCAACCGGAGAAGAGGCGTGGATTGTCCTCACTTACGGTACTGACTGTTGAGGCATCGACGGCGTCTTCCATCGTCTCAACCTGCACAGCCTGCGTGGACTTTATGGTGAGAAATGCGATGGATTCCGGCGGCACTTCCGGCGGGCTCTGAAAACATGTCTGCAATTCGACATTCAGGGACCCAAAAACGACGGGCTCTTTCGCCTGGACATCGATATCCGTTGCGCGGCCTGTAATTTTGTCCAGGGCGCGCAGGGTCGCGGTTTCGTACTGTTCATAACTGGTTTCAACCTGGGCCGCTGCCGGCAGACAACAGGCTAAGGCAATACCCATTATTGGAACGCGCAACATCAGTCCGTGCCTTCTGTATCGGCCTCGCCATCCCCGCCAAGGGAGGACGCGAAAGACCCAACGAGCGTCAAAAGGTCAACGCTACCGCGAGTATATATGATTTCTCCGGTTCCATCTTTCGGGATCGTGTCAAACCCTCCGCCTGGTTCGAGGGCGATATAAGCACCGCCGAGCAAACCGTCGGTCGAAATACGCGCATCGGTATCGTCCGGTAGATCCAAGGTTTCGTCCACAGTTAAGGTCAGGGTTGCATCATAACGCGCATAATCAACCTCGACGGCCTGAACGATGCCAATCTTGACCCCCGCCATGCGGACATCGGACCCACGATTAATGCCGGACACATTGTTGAACCGGGCGGTAACCTCATACCGCGCATCGCCCGCCCCGCCGGAACCGCCCCGATCTACGGCAAACACCATAAACCCAACCGCAAAGATTACGACGGCCAGCCCAACCAGCGTTTCAAAAACAGATTCACGCATCCGGGGTCCAGGCCTCATAATCGGCGGCATTGCCGGCCCGTTCCTGTTCCCCCGATAAGCTGCCTTTGGGGCGGTCGGCAAACAGGGTGCCTGTCATATTCGGCTTATGGTCTGTTTCCCAGCTTCGCCGGGGCAATGGTGCCTCTGTTGGTGGGATTTTATGGGTATGGTGTAGCCACCCATGCCAATCTGCCGGAACCTTGGACGGCTCTGCGAGGCCTTTATAAATGACATATCGCCGGTGGCGCCCGCCCACGGACGCTTTGCGATCCTCAAAGTAGCGATTGCCGTAATCATCTTCGCCAATGAAATCGGATCGCCGCTTCACATCGAAGAGCGTGCCAATCGTGGAGCCATTCCACCAGGTGAAGAGTTTCGCCAGCATAACAAGTCCGCCAGTTTCTTGCGTCTATGGGGCAACAATAAGACCGCCACGTCCCGGATAGTCCACGATACCGCCGAGCACAATCTTTGCCACAGGCTACCAGTAGAATAAAAGCAGCCGCCTGTTGAAGACTCACGCACAAACAGTCACCCTCGCCAAAGGTGTAAAGAAGGCGAATCACATGCTGTCTGATCTTGGTCTCACGCTGGAAGATCTTGTTACTGGCGAATCAGAAGCCATTCTGCGGGATGCGATAGACGTACATCTGATTACGCCGCCGGCGCTGCTGTCTTCTCTAACGCCCATTTCTCTCGCCCCGCCCCTATCGCCGACCCCCGGCCTGTTGACTGCCCTTGAGCGGCGCGAAACGGAGCGCCATTTGGAAGCTGCCGGCCGTCTCAGCCTTGCTGAAATGCTCGAACGCCTTGGCCCGACCCCCCAAAATCAGGATCTGGCTGAGGCCATGTCATTCGGTTTGCCCGAAGAGATGATCGAAGAGGCGCTGCGGCATTCCGGCGGGCCAGCTGCGATTGCCAGCCTGCTCCGGCTGAGGGCAACCGAAGAGCCGGCCGGGAGCCAGGGGCCGCCTTTGTCGGCTGCCGCCTTCAATGGACATGGGGAGGCGATCAACCGAATTCTTGCCGAGGGTGGGCGCGTCATCTTTGCCGATCTGAGCGGATTGCCCGCATCTGCCCCGGCCATGGCGATCAATATTGCTGGTTTCGTATCGATTGAAGGCTTGGATGTTGACCATCTAACCGCGATCCTCGCTGCGTGCGGAGAGGCCCTTACGGAAGGATCGTTGTTGATTACAGGTCTTGGAGCCGCTGTTCTCGCACTCGGTTTCGACTATGCCTCGGCGGACGGATGCCGGGTCGCGACGGCGCTTGTCTCATTCGTTCGCCACGGATTGACCGGCGCAGCTTTGCGCCAAGCCCACGCCAAGACACTCGGCATCGAAGCAAGAAAGGCGGGGGAAAAACGAAATGTTGCCCTGGCAAGCCTTCCCCTGATCGCGTGGGCAAAAGACCATTTGCAAGCTGAAAGCGAGGGGGCTGGCCCGCTATTGTCGCTCTATACCGATGACGAGACCGGAGAGCTTGCCGGAGCCGTACGGCTTGGCCTTGCACGGCGCGCGCCGGACATTTTGCCATCCCTGCTGACGGAGACTGCAGACGCGCCGACAATGGGCGGGATCCCCGGGCTCGACATTGGTAGGCTGCGCGACCGGGGCTTTACCAGCACTGCGATTGATGCAGCTGCCCGAGCCATTGGGGAAGGACTGCCGCTTGGGGCTGCGTTCTCGCGTTGGGTGCTCGGCGACGCGTTTATCCGCGACGACCTGAAGCTCAATCCGGAAAATTACGATACCGATGGGCTCGCCCTATTGTCCGCTATTGGGCTGTCGAAGAAAGACATCGCTGCTGCGGACGCCGCACTGGAAGCAACGGCGAATGCCGCAGCCTCCCAAGCCCTGGAGGCGGCTGGGTTCACGGTATCACCAACGCTTGGCGATCAGATCGCACTCGCAAATGCGATCGCCTCGGCGCTAACGGCACCTGCCCTTATCGATGTATCGGGACCGCTTGACGGCGATGCGATTCAAACGGCGCTCGATCAGGGCGTTGGCATTCGCGTAAACGGAACCCGCAGCGCCCTGCCGGACGCGCTGCGCGAACGGGTTCGCGACGCGCTATCGCGTGCCGAAGAGATGGCCGACGCGGCGGATGCGGCAGCTGAAACATCAAATATCCCGAGTTCAGAGCAGGATCAGGGCCGGCAGACCAGCCGAACCCGCCTGCCCGACCGCCGAAAAGGCTATATACAGAAATCAACGGTTGGTGGGCACAAGGTCTACCTGCATACGGGCGAGTTCGACGATGGCGCGCTCGGTGAGATCTTCATTGATATGCACAAGGAAGGTGCAGCCTTCCGGTCGCTGATGAACAATTTCGCCATCGCGATCTCAATTGGCCTGCAATATGGCGTGCCCCTGGAAGAATTTGTCGATGCATTCGTTTTCACCCGATTCGAACCGGCCGGAGCAGTGACAGGCAATGACAAGATCACAAAGGCAACGTCTATTCTCGATTATATCTTCCGCGAATTGGCCGTGTCTTATCTCGGGCGCCAGGACCTTGCTGAGATCGACGACACCATTTCCCACGATGGCCTCGGCCGTGGGCTGGAGGACGGCGCGCATGGCCGGCCGGAGCTAACGGGCGAAGCCGCAAAGGTCATCTCGCGCGGGTTTTCCCGGGGACAGCTGCCGGACAATATTGTTATTCTGGACCGGCGGCGCGATGAGCAGGCCGAAGCAGAAGAAATGGAAGCGGCTCAACCGGACTATCTGGGCGAGCCCTGCAAAGCCTGCGGAAGCTTCACGCTCTATAAGGATGAGGACAGTGCGTCGGTCAGGTGCGATGCCTGCGGAGAAACTTCGCAGCTTGGTTAATGCGGCCGAAGGCTGACAAAAGTGCAACACTGACGGTAATTTGACACGTGTTACAGCAACTTCAGTTTTAGCTTAATATTTGTCGCTGTACACAGGTGTCATGTTTCGCATGATCGCCCTGTCAGTTTTCTTGGTTCTCGGCAGTTTGGCCGTGGCAACCGCTGAAGGCCCGAGCCGGGTGACATGGCAGCCATCCTATTCCGGTTCCTGTCAGGATTGTAATCTGATCGGCCAGCAAATGCCCTATTGGGACCTGACAGGTGCCCATTATGGTGGGGCGAATTTAAGTTATGCATCACTGAATGGCGCGCGGGCCAATGGCGCTTATTTCACTGGTATCACCGCATCCCACGCCCATTTTAGCCGGGCAAAATTGCAAAATTCGCACTTTGAAAACGCGATATTGGACAATGCGCACCTGATCGGCATCGATGCATCAGGTGCGGATTTTTCCGGAGCGACGCTGGACAGGGCCGACACGCGGGAAGCGAAGTTGATTGGCGCGAATCTCTCCGGCGCATCAGCCGTGCATATGTTGGCCGCCGGAACAGATTTTTCGGCCGTGAATGCGACGGGCGCGATTTTTGATTATGCTACGCTCCGCCTTGCGATTTTTGACGGAGCATTGCTTGCCGGAGCGACATTTGTTGAGAGTGACATCTCCGGCGCGACGTTCCGCGATGCCCGATTCGCAGGTGCAAACCTTGCCCGTGCGATCGGTTACGACACCGCTGATTTCACGGGAGCCTGTGGTTCGCCGAGTACACTTATGCCACCCGGGCTGAGCCTGCCGGTATGCCAGGACAGTGTGCTTGCCGTGCGCCAGAGTGAAGCGCCCTAGTCGGGATTTTCCAAGGGCGCTCCGCTAAACCTAGCAATTTTCATTACTAACCTGATCGGTGCCTCATGCACGGGGGGTCGCTTGCGGCGCGATTCGGATGTTGAGTTCCTTCAGCTGGCGCTCGTCAACTGGCGATGGCGCGCCCATCATCAAGTCCCGCGCTTGCTGATTCATTGGAAAGAGCGTCACATCGCGGATGTTTTCCGCATCCGCGAGCAGCATGACAATCCGGTCCACACCCGGCGCGATGCCGCCATGGGGAGGCGCGCCGTAACGGAAAGCATTCAACATGCCCCCAAACTCGGCTTCGACCACCTCCGGCCCATAGCCGGCGAGTTCAAAAGCCTTCAACATAATATCCGGGCGGTGGTTCCGGATGGCACCGGAGGAAAGCTCGATCCCATTGCAGACAATATCGTATTGGAAGGCCTTGAGCGCCAATTTCTCCTCATCAGTTGAGGCTGCTTCCAACGCCTCCAGACCGCCCTGGGGCATGGAGAAAGGATTGTGGGAGAAATCAATCTTCTTGTTCTCCTCGTCATATTCATACATCGGGAAATCGACGATCCAGCAAAAACGGAAGACGCCGGTCTCTATCAGATCAAGCGATTCTCCCACTTTGGTACGTGCCGCGCCGGCCAGTTTATACGCCTCGCCTGCTTTGCCAGCGGAAAAGAAGATGCCATCGCCCGCGCCTAGACCCATATTTTCAAGCAAGGCGGAGAGGTGGCCGGGCTCGAAATTCTTCAAAACAGGATCCTGGCTATCCACGCCGCCGCCATCCGCGTCTTTCAGGCGCGCATAACCCAGGCCTGGGGCCTGCATTTCCTTCTTGGCCCATTTGTCCATTTCATCGAAGAATTTACGGGATTTTTCCGCTGCGGCTTTCGGCGCTGGAATGGCAATGACTTTGCCGCCGCCTGCAATGATCTTCGCAAAAATACCAAAGCCGGTCTTTGCTTCATCGACAAAGAAATCGGTCACATCGGCGAGTTCAAGCGGGTTGCGCAAATCAGGTTTGTCGGAGCCATATTTTGCCATCGCCTCGGCAAAGGGAATGCGTACAAAGGGGTCTGTGGGCACGGTGCGGGCTTTGCCTTCCCAATCGGCAAACTCCTCAAAAACGCCGCGCATCACAGGCTCAATCGCCCCGAACACATCTTCCTGGGTGACAAAGCTCATCTCGATGTCGAGCTGGTAGAACTCACCAGGGCTGCGGTCTGCCCTCGCGTCTTCGTCCCGAAAGCACGGCGCGATTTGGAAATACCGGTCAAAGCCTGACACCATGAGCAATTGCTTGAATTGCTGGGGGGCCTGGGGCAGCGCATAAAACTCGCCATGGTGAAGCCGCGAAGGGACCAGAAAGTCCCGCGCGCCTTCCGGGCTGGACGCTGTGAGAATTGGCGTTTGATATTCGGTGAAACCCTGCTCGACCATCCGGCGACGAATGGCAGCGATGACCTCGGATCGCAGGATCATATTCTTGTGCAAAGTTTCCCGGCGCAGATCGAGATAGCGATGGGTCAGGCGAATATCCTCTGGATAATCGGGCTCCCCGAAGACAGGCAGAGGCAGTTCCGCGGCTTCTGATTGGACGCTTGCGGCTTTGACGCGCACCTCAACTGCGCCGGTCGCGAGGTTTTCATTTACAAGCTCCTCATCGCGTGCGACCACCTCGCCCTCGATCGTTATGACGCTTTCCGTGCGAAGGCGTTCTATAACTGAAAATGCCGGAAAATCAGGGTCGAAGACACATTGTGTCAAACCATAATGGTCCCGCAGATCGATAAACATGACCCCGCCATGGTCACGCCGACGGTGCAGCCAGCCGGAGAGTTTTACGGACTGCCCAACGTGGTTTTCACGAAGAGCGCCGCAGGTATGGGTGCGATAGGCGTGCATGGGGAACCCTTGTCCTTCTAAGCGTACTGTATTTCCTGGCGCGCAAACGCGCAGCGCTGCTGGCCTTTGTCAAGGTGATCGGCTAGGCGTCTGCAGATGAATGACACTGTTTTGAAGCCGATAACAGACCAGGATGAACTGGCGGCGTTCTGCGAGGCCCTATCGCGGCATGAATTTATTGTCGTCGACACGGAGTTTCATCGGGAAACGACGTATTGGCCACAGCTTTGCCTGATCCAGGCCGCTGCCCCCGGCGTTGAGGGGCTGATCGATCCGTTGAGTGACAATTTGGACATCGGCCCCTTCCTTCAGCTTATCTCTGAGGAAAGCCGGGTGAAGGTGTTCCATGCAGCGCGCCAGGACCTGGAAATCTTCAACCGCCTGATCGGATACCCGCCGGGGCCAATTTTCGATTCGCAGATTGCAGCTATGGCCCTCGGCCTCGGCGATTCGATTTCATACGACAATCTGGTTCAGCGAATTTTGCGGGCCCAGATCGACAAATCCAGTCAGTTTACGGACTGGACCCGCCGCCCATTGAGCGACAAACAGCTGACCTATGCCCTCGGGGACGTGACTTATTTGCGCGATGCCTATTTGGTGATGCTGGAGGAGCTGAAGAAAAAAGGTCGCTTAGAGTGGGTCCAGGAAGAAATGGCAGGCTTGGAAGATGCCTCGCTTTATGACACGTCCCCCGAAAATGCCTGGCAGCGGCTGAAGATCCGCAAACCAAGACAGGACTATGCGGCGATTTTGGCAGCGGTTGCAGGTTGGCGCGAAGAGAAAGCACGAACGCTCGACAAACCCCGCCGCCGGATCCTGAAGGACGATGCAATCTACGAGATTGCAGAGCAGAAACCCCGGAATGCCGCCGGCTATGATAGACTGCGGGCGGTGCCCAAAGGCTTTGTAAATGCCCGCAATGCCGCTGGCCTGATGGATATTGTCAACGCGGCGATAGACGACCCGGTCGCCTATGCCCCGCCCCTGCCAAAGCGCAAGCAAAATGCGCAGGTTCCGGCGGGCGCGCCTGAAATGCTGAAAGTGCTACTCAAGCATGTCAGCGACGAAAGCCAAGTTGTGCCGCGGCTGATTGCGAACGCCTCGGACATTGAGCGTATCGCCAGGGGGGAAACGGACGAGATCGCCGCTTTTAAGGGCTGGCGGTATGAGGTTTTCGGTCGCAAGGCACAGTCGCTTCTATCGGGTAAGCTGGCTCTATCGTTTGAAAATGGAAAAGTCAGGCTGTTTGAGACCTCGTCGCCTCAGCCGTAGACCGGTTTCTGATCTGGGGAGTTAGCCCAAGCGTATCGGCAGCAGTGCTTAACCTGCGCTCCACGGCATGGGAGACCATGGCCCGATCGCTCTCCGGGACTTCGAAGACCAGATATCCCGGCTCGCAATATAAGCGGGTTTTTGCGAGGAGTTGGGCTGACCGTCCGGAATAGACCGCCCCCAGTCGCATGCAGGCCCCCAATTGCCGCGCCATCTTGACCTGGTGTTTCGAGAGCAATGGCTCCATCCGGGCGCGTGGCTCGAAC
>JBCBAO010000099.1:0-8579 GCA_038532405.1 Pseudomonadota bacterium
GAGTCTCGCCAGTGGTGCGTTTTCTACCGTATCCAAAACATCCGTATCAGGCGCGCCTGATAGGTTAGGAAATAACATTACAAGTAGTATACCGATACCTAATCTGAACATGTGCCAAGTCTTCCAACCAATGAACAGGTTAACCATTATCTCAAAAACACAGGCAAATTGAGCCTTGTTATAACATAATAAGTGGTATTTTTACATCTTTTTGCCGGCGATTTTTGTGAAAATTTGCCAATCTTCCCAATTCATACTTGCAAATTACGCGCGTTCGTTAATCAATTTAGGGTCGGCATGGCATTAGGGCTGTGATGATCCGTGTTGGGCGGCTGAATAACCGAGCGATTTGGGTGTTCTGTCCCCACAGAAAATAGACCCAGGAGGGAAATGAATATGAGAAGACTTCTACGTGGGAGCGCGCTCCTGCTTGCTGCTTCATCTACTTTTGCGCTTGGCGCAGCAGCAGAGACGCCCACCAACATCCAATTTACCAAATACCGGATCGAATCGAATGACTGTCCGGGATGCGGCCCCTCCAACATCGGCTCGGTCGCCGAACTGGGGGCATACCTCCAGGACATGCGCGCGCATTTAGAGGGCGAAGGTGATGGCGGCGTATATGTTGGTGCCTCGTCATCAGACATTGATGAAGATACTCAAGTTGTCTTCCTCGATTTCGATGCAGGCGGAGAACCAACCTTTCCTGTCTGCATGGATACTGGCACGGTAGACGAAGCCGGGAATACGATATTCACGACCTTCTTCATCGGTACGGACCATATTTATACACCGGAAGAAAGAGATGAGATCCAGGCGCGGATCGAAGCCGACTATGCGGATTTCAACTTCGCATTCACCCAGGAAGAGCCGGTTACCGGAGATTTCACCACGCTGTTTATCGGGCAGAATGATGCGCCCCTGGATTGTTCCGAAGGCAGCAATATTACAATTACACCGGACTTCTTCGTCAGCATTCTGTTCGGTGCGGCGGAAAGCATCGATTTCCTGAATGTAGACCGCAATGATACTGCCTTTGTCGATGCAAGCTTCTGGGAGTTTGGCGCGCAATTCGGAGGTGTCGGCCTGTTCGAAGCCTTCTCAGGAATTAGTGTTGCCGACTTCGGTGGGGATCTGACGGCAGCGCTTTCAGAAGCCGTTGTCAACCAGACGGCCAACACATCTGCCCACGAAGCCGGACATATCCAGGGCCTCCGGCACCAGAACTCCTTTGGTGCCCCCGGTGATGGTATACCGCCAGCGCTCAGCCCAGACGATTTCGTGCCGATCTTCGATGGCCCGTCAACAGCTGAAGAATCCCTGCTACACACAATGGCGTCCGGTGCATCCGTCGGGCTCGCCCTGACCGGCAGCACGATTACCGATCGGTTCTTCTCAGAGCGTTCAGCCACGCGGCTTGCCGTTAATGAGCAGGTCATCATCGATACCGAAACACGCATCGACCGCCGCCGCGGACGGGTGAATTTGCGCACCACAGAAGTGCCAAACACCATTATTGAAGGCCAAAACGCCGATGCGGAACTTGAGGTCCGCGCAGCTGTAATCGAAGGATCGATTTCGTCGGTTGGCGACGTGGACTCCTTCACCTTCCGCGGGTTGGCCGGCGAATTCTTCAATGCTGAAATCCTGCCAACATTTGCCCTTGGGCAGACGTTCGAAGAGGGCATTCTTGGTCAACTCCGCCTTTACCAAGTCAACCGGGACGGCAGCGAAGTTCTAATTGCTGAAAACATCAGAAGCTTTGAGAGCGTTCTGGATACCGAAATCTTCGACGCTGTCTTGCCAGCAAGCTCGGTTTACCGGGTGGAAGTCTCCGCACCGAATGAGATCTTCCTGGATCTTGATGGCGACGGGACCATTGATCAGACAACGCTAGACGATCCAGAGGTTGATGTTCCAGAACTGCAAGAAGGCGAATACACGCTTCTCTTCTTCACCTGCGACAAGGTGTTGGACGAAGACATAAGCTAGTAAAACCTTAGCCATGGATCGCCACGGGGCGGAAGAGTTTCCCTGTGGAGGTCAACGCGATCATCAGCAGGCAATGGAGAAATCCATTGCCTGCTTTTTTTGACATCGAAGGGCGTTGGGGATGCTTTGATATCGTAGCCAGAGCCCGACGAGGTCTTTATTCAGCAGGATTGACCTGGGCCTCAAGATCCAACTGGCGGGCAACGTCGCCGGGGGATCCGGTGCGCCGCGCCAGGAGGCTATAGGCCGCTGGAATGAGCGTAAGGGTCATGGCCGTCGCTGTGAGTGCCCCATAGAGGATGACCGCACCAATCGCCTGGCGGGTCTCTGCACCGGCCCCACTCGACAAAATCAAAGGCAGTGCACCGGCGGCCGTCGTCAGCCCCGTCATCACGATGGGCCGGAAACGCGAGAGGGACGCTTCCCGAAGCGCTTCGGCAAAAACCATCCCGCGATCCCGCAGCTGGTTGGCAAACTCGACGATCAAAATCCCATTCTTTGCGGCCAGGCCGACCAACATGATAAGTCCGATTTGGGTATAGATGTTCAAAGTCTGCCCACTTACCCAAAGGCCAAACAGGCCGCCGCCAATCGTCACCGGCACGCAGAGCATAATGACAAGCGGGTGGACATAGCTTTCAAACTGGGCCGCCAACACAAGAAACACGATCAGGCAGCCAATTGCGAAAACAAAAAGGATGGACGATCCAGAGGTTTGGAAATCGAGGGACTGTCCCTTGAAATCATAAACCGCCTCTTCCGGAAGGACCCGATCAGCGACCTCCGTCAACCCCGCAAGTGCGGTTCCAAGCGTCGCGCCCGGGGCGAGCCCGGCTTCGATTGTAATCGCCCGTACACGATTGTATCGATTGAGCTCCGGGCTATCGGCGATCTCCTTCACCGAAACGACACTCGCCAATGGAACAAGCTGACCGGACCGAGACGAGCGAACAAAAATATTCTGGATATCAGTGGGGGTTGATTGGTCTGAGCGGATCCCCTCAAGGATCACATCATATTCCTGGCCATTTTCCTGATAGGTTGTGACCCGCCGCGAACCGAGCATGGTCTGCAAGGTTGAGCCAATATCAGACACGGTGACGCCAAGGTCAGCGGCCTGCTCATAGTCGATCTCAACCCGAAACTGGGGCTGGGTTTCCTTATAGTCCCAGTCAATATCCTCAAGGCCAAAGTCTTCAGCCTGGAGGGCTTCTATGAATGTGTCGCGCCATTCTGTGAGAACGTCATAGGATGGCCCGCCAAGAACAAACTGGACGGGCTTGCCCTGGCCGCCACCAAGCCCGCGGCGCATGATCGCAAAGGCGCGAATACCCGGCAGGTCGGAAAGGTTGCGGTTCACCTCGCTGATGATCTCATCGGCGGCCCGGCGTGTGCCCCAATCGCCGAGGTTTACGATCGCGAATCCTTGGTTGAAGCTTGTCCCTCCAAAGCCCGGAGCGCGAACCAGTAGACGATCAACATCGGGCGTATCGACATAGGGCAGAAGCCGACGCTCGATCTCATCCATATAGCGTTCCATATAGGAAAAGGACGCCCCTTGGGGCCCGCGCACCACGAGAAAGAAGGCCCCTCGATCCTCTTGCGGCACATATTCAGACTCAAGCTTGCCATATATGCTCGCCGATCCCGCCAAAAGCCCGGCCATGACAAGGCCGATAATGATGGGGCGGTGCACAATCCGATCAAAAAACCACGCATATCCAGCACGCAATTTGCGAAAAGCGGCATCCACGGTATTTGGTGCAAATGCGAGTAATCCCGATGATTTCTCACGCGTCAAAAGCTTTGAGGCAAGCATCGGTGCAAGGGTCAGAGCGACAAAGCTGGAAAAGGCTACCGCCGCCGCCATGGTGATTGCAAACTCGGAGAAAAGCCGGCCAACATCGCCCTGTAGGAAGGTGATCGGAACAAACACCGCGATCAAAACAAGCGTCGTTGCCACCACAGCGAACCCGACCTGTTTTGATCCGCGATAGGCCGCGACGAGGGGCGTCTCCCCCTCCTCTTCCATGCGCCGATGAATGTTCTCCAAAACAACAATCGCATCGTCGACCACCAACCCAATCGCGAGCACAAGGGCAAGCAGGGTTAGCAGGTTCACCGATAGGCCAAGGGCATAAAGCACGGTGAATGTCGCAACGATCGAGATCGGCACAGTGATGGCTGGAATGACCGTGGAGCGTGCGCTGCCAAGGAACAGAAAAATCACCAGGGTGACCAAACCAACCGAGATGAAAAGTGTGCGATAAACCTCGGTAATCGACGCATCGATAAACACAGAGCTGTCAAAACTCTGATAGACGCCCATCCCTTCGGGCAGGGTCTGGTTTAATTCCGCAGCGAGGGCCCGCGCCGCCGCAGCGACCTCAACTGTGTTTGCAGTGGATTGTTTCACCACGCCGAGCCCAACCATGGGCGTGCCATTGCCGCGGAAAAGCACGCGGTCTTCTTCTGTGCCCCGCTCAACACGCGCCACATCCGACAGGCGTGTCAGATAGCCATTGCCCCCATCTGCGAGAACAAGTTGTTTAAAATCCTCTGGCGTTCGAAACGAGCGATCGATCCGCACCGTAAACGTACGTGCTGCGCTCTCTAAGCTGCCGGCGGGGGACTCAATATTTTCCCTGCGGAGGGCCGCTTCGATATCGGACACGGTTAGGCCACGGGCGGCGAGGGCCCGGCGATCAATCCAAACCCGGAGCGCATAGTTCTTTGCACCGCCAACCCTAACCCGGGCGACACCATCAAGGGCCGAAAACCGATCAACAAGGAACCGGTCAGCATAATCGGAAAGCTCAGGCGTTGTCAGATTATCGCTGGCGAGGTTCAGCCAGATGATCACATCGTCGCTGGCGTCGGCTTTTTCGATTTCAGGGGGGTCTGCATCGACGGGCAGTTGATCCGCAATGCCGGAGACCCGGTCCCGAATATCGTTTGCTGCGACATCAACATCCTGATCGATGTCAAACTCAATACTGATGCGGGACCGACCATCGCTGGAACTGGAATCGATGACCCGAATGCCTTCGATACCCGCAATGCGATCCTCGATGATCTGTGTGATCCGGCTTTCCACCACGCTCGCCGATGCCCCGGGATAGCGCGTGTCGATTGACACGATGGGCGCGTCAATATCGGGATACTCCCTGAGTGGAAGCCTGTCGAAAGCAACTGACCCGAAGATGATCAGCAGGAGCGCCAGGACTGATGCGAAAACGGGGCGCTTAACGGATACATCGGAAAGGAGCATGGGGCGCTACTTGACAGAGTTGATTGGCCGCGAACCGCCTGTGCCGAAATCACCGCCCGCACCGGCAGGTGAAACGAGTGTTCGCTGGCGGATGTTAACCTCGGCCCCGTCGCGGACCCGGATCACGCCCTCGGTAATCACCTCATCGCCAGGCTGAAGCCCCGACACCACTTCGACCCAGCCATTGATGCGCGCCCCGATATCGACCATACGGCGCTCTGCATGAATAGCGTCGCTTCCGCGGGCCAAGACAAAGACATAGGATCGAGAGCCAACGGGCTGGATCGCCTCCTCCGGAACCGCCACTGCCTGGCGCGGCGAGGTGAGTAGCGTAACGTTCATAAACAGGCCAGGCTTCAAACGACCTTCAGGGTTCGGCAATCTGGCACGCACGCGCAAGGATCGCGAAACAGGATCAATCTCATTGTCGATACTGACAAGAGATCCTGTGAAGGATTCTCCTGGAAGCGACGATGAGGTCGCGACAATTTCGAGGCCGGGGCGAATGCTCGTCAGAAACGCCGCAGGAACAGAAAGATCAAGCAGCATTTCGCTATCATCGATCAACGTTGCTACCGGATCGCCCGGAGACAAAAACGAACCGGCACTCACCTGGCGAAACCCCAAAACGCCGGTGAATGGCGCGACCAGAATACGGTTGCGTTGACGGGTCTGGACCGATGAGAGATCGGCGCGGGCAATTTGCAGGTCGCGCTTGGCCTGATCGAACTCCAGAGCGGAGACAACACCATCGGCAACCAGCGGTTCCATCCGTTCCACAACACTCCGAGCCTCGCGGACGGTCGCCTCGGCCCCTTCTATGGCAGCAAGTTGCTCCCGTTGTGCCTGGGCCAGCAGCGTTTCGCCGCGCTCAACACGCTGGCCATCTTCGAAATAAACGGCCGTTACACGGTCGGCAACGTTGACGCTGAGTTCAACGCGTTCCTTCGGTGCAAGTGTACCGATCGCTTCGACGCGGTTGGAGAATGGGCGCTCGACAACCGGGCTTGTAAACACATTGGCGGGCCCGCCACGCTGGGCCTCTGCGGCCAGGGGCTGGACCAAAATACCAAGTGCCAAGGCAGCGTACTGAAGTCTCATCATATCGGTTGAACGCCTTTGAAGGAGCAATCTGTCGCTTGAAGAAAATTAAATATAGAGCGCTGTATTGCGCCCTTGCGTGCGCAGATAGGTCATTCCTTGCCGAAAAACACCCCTCACACACAAAAGTGACCCTAGAAAGATGGTTTTCTCTAGGTTAATTGCAAGGTCGGTGGGTCTCTAAAAGGCCGGCGGGTCGAACGATTCAAAGCCGAATTCAATCGGAACGGCCCCCTCATCGGGTTTGATTTGGAGAACTGCGAGGCTTCGCTCCGCCGTACCGTCGAGTCGGAACCGGAACAGACCATTCACCCCGCGAAATCCGTCCTGGGTGACCACACCTGCCGTTGTCAGGGCATCTGCAGACGCGAGGGCGGACGCAAGGGCACCGGCATCATATCCAATGGATGCGAGGCGGGTCGGCTCTCGATTGTAGATCCGCTCATAGCTCTCACGGAAGCGTTCTTCATTTTCCGGGTCCGGAGCCGGGAAAATAGCGCCGCTGAGCGTTGGTTCGCGCCAGACACTCGGATCGTTCCACTGGCCTGTACCGAGCAGCTGGATCCGCCGGATATCAACGCCGTAATATGGCAAAAGCGGTGCCACAGCGCGAAGCTTGACCCCCCGCTCCGGGATCAGCACAGCAACCGTACCCGGCGCAGCTTCGGATTCCGCTTCGATTTGGCGCGCCACTTGTTGCGCCTCATCAACCGGGGCTTCATTGCTCGCATCATAGAAGGCCGATGCAATGACACTCCCCCCGTTTAAGGCTGCTTCCCGCCGAAGAGCCGCTTCTACGCGGCGGCCATATCCCGTACGAGGCCCCAGGAAAGCATAGGAAAGCGCGCCGCGGCGAGCGGCTACGTCGACAATACGTGCCACATCCTCCTCCGGCGCGAGAGAGATCAGATACGCGCCGCCCCCGGCCGCCGTGGCCGCGTTCGAAAAAGCAACAACAGGCACCTCTGCCTCCAACGCATGCCCGCGTACCGCTTCGACATTGGCGGCGAAAAGCGGGCCGATAATGATATCCACCTCTTCTTCCAGGGCCTCCAGCGCCCGGGCTTCAGCGGTCGAGCGCATGCCGGCTGTATCCTTCGGCAAGATAACAAAGCTCTCTTCACCGCGGTTGAACATGGCAAGCTCGATGCCGGCGAGGAGCCCCTCAGCCTCCACACGCACCTCACTGCGGGGATGGGAAAACGGCAGCAGGACGGCCGCTCGCTTAACGTCCCGCCCTGTCATGTGGGGCGGAATATAGCCGGTTGTAAGGTCTTCAAGCGCCTCGTCTTCAAGCTCGGCGAGGGCTTCCTCGTCCAACGCGTCCGTCTCGGCCTGCTCAACGGGGACCGTTCCCGGCGTGGCCCGGGGCTCGCCCGTGGAAATAGGTGCCGGCGGGCGCGTCGGCGTTGTCTCACACGCTGCAAAGAAGAGGCACGCCGCCAAAAGCAGGGTTGGCGAAAAGCGCGAGGCGCGCGATGGTTTAGCACATGTCATCATCGGATCCTTCAAAACATCCTTCGATTCGTCTCACAGGCGACCCTAAGCGGGCCACTGCGGCCACGCAAGCTGGGGCTGGACTGCACATTGTCTCAACCCCGATTGGCAATCTCAGGGACATTACTTTGCGCGCCATCGATGTGCTCGCCAGTGTTGAGGAGGTGCTGGCAGAGGACACGCGGACGGCCCGCAAACTGTTCGACGCCCATGGGATCACGACGAAATTGACCGCCTATCATGACCATAATGGGGCAGCGCGGCGCCCGGAGCTGCTGGCACGGCTTCAAGCAGGGGCCTCCCTTGCCCTGATCAGCGATGCCGGAACGCCGCTTGTCTCCGATCCGGGTTGGAAACTCGCCCGGGAAGCGAGTGATCTCGGTGTGCCCCTGATCCCCCTGCCCGGTGCCTCGGCCATGCTGGCAGGGCTCGTCACCTCAGGCTTGCCGAGTGATAGATTTTTGTTCGCCGGGTTCCTGCCCGCCAAGTCAGCTGCCCGCAAACGGACCCTCATGGACCTGGTAGACACCCCGGCAACCCTCATCTTTTATGAGAGCCCGGCGAGGCTGGCAGCGAGCCTCGCCGATATGGCCGACGTGCTTGGATCAAACCGTGAGGCCGCCGTCGCTAGAGAGCTGACCAAATTCTTCGAGGAGACCTGCCGCGGCACCTTAGGCGACCTTGCAAAGGATTATGCCGCTGCAGGCAAGCCTAAGGG
>JBCBAO010000100.1:0-8488 GCA_038532405.1 Pseudomonadota bacterium
CCCTTGCCCTTATGGTCGCTGGCTTCTTTGCAGCGCCGGCCGCAGCGGACCACAAGCGGGGCTTTGGCCCCGGCGGCGGGGCGGAGATCATCCTTTATTCGGAGAAAGGTTTCCGCGGCGAGGCGCGGGCCTATTATGGCGATATCGACACGCTGTCGCGCGATGGGTTTAACGATGTCGCCCGCAGCGTTGAAATTCGCGGCGGAGCCTGGACGCTCTGCAAGGACCGTGGCGGCCGGGGCCGGTGCCGCACGATTGACTATTCCATTGCCGACCTTGGCGATATCGGCCTCGATTGCAAGCTGACCTCCTTTTATCAAACGGGGGTTTCCAATAGCGGTTACAATCCTGCCCGGGGGGATGTGTATCGCGGCGGCGGGTATGGCGGCGCGTCCTATCCCGCAACCCTGTTCACCCGCGATGGGTTTGACGGCCGCGCCGTGGGGGTGAATGGCCCAACCAATCTTCGCGATATCGGGTTCAATGACAAAGCCGATTCCATTCTGATTGACCAAGGCCGCTGGATTGTCTGCACCAAGCGGAATTTGCGGGGGCGGTGCGAGGTGCTCGGCCGGTCGATTCGCAATCTCGACCGGCTTGACCTCGGCGAGAAAATTTCGTCCATCGCGCCCTACCGGGGTGGCCGGCGATATTAGAGGCGAATACGTGGCGGCAACCGAAGACCATCTGATCGTTGTCGCCGTCATCCTCGGGGCCCACGGCGTGCGCGGGGATGTGCGGGTAAAGAGTTTTACAGAGCTGCCCGAGGATGCCCTCGGCTTCGGTCCGCTCATGTCCGCGGACGGGGCACCCCTGCTGACGCCGCGGCGCGCTCGCCCGGTTAAGGACCATTTTATCGTCACGCCCGAAGAGGCGCGCCAGAAAGAAACGTGGGACAGCCTGAAAGGCACGCTCCTACATGTCCACCGGTCCTGCTTACCGGCCGTCGACGAGGACGAGTTTTACATCGATGACCTTACTGGCTGCCATGTCGTTGATGCTGCAGGTCTCCCCATTGGCCGGATCAAATCCGTCCATAATTTTGGAGCAGGGGATCTGATCGAGATCGCGCCGGTGAGCGGTGGCAAATCCGTGATGGTGCCGTTTACCGAGGTTGACGTGCCGGACGTGGATCTTGCTGCCGGGCGCGTTACCGTCGCCACTTTCGGTATTTGGTCGGACGAGCGCGGCAAACCAGGCGAGGCTTAGCTGCCGTCTTGCCCGTCCAGCCATTCCTGGGAGACACCGCGCCGCCCCCGCCTTACGAGCCACATCACGCCGAACAGATCGACGAAGCCAGCGGCGGCCCGTCCGAAAAATCCGTATTTGGACTGGCCGGCGAGGCGCTGCCGGTCGTTCACCGGCTCTTCCAGAACAGCCCAGCCCGCTGCTTTCACAAGGGCTGGCAAAAAGCGGTGCATGGCTTCGAAATAGGGCAGCTCGCGGAAGGCTTCCGCCCGGATCAGTTTCCAGCCGCATCCTGAATCCGTCGCATCATCGCCAAGGGCAAAACGGCGAATGCCATTGGCAAGGCGCGATTGCACCCACTTGAAGCCGCTATCATTGCGCGAGGTGCGCCGGCCTGCAATCAAGCCAAGCCGGGTCGGCTGTAATCCCACGGGCACGGTTTGAAAGCTATTCTCGGCAAAATGAGCATCCCAAATACGCCGGGTATCCGCAGGATCGTTCTGGCCATCTCCGTCGAGCAATTGGATCCAGGTTCCGCGGGCCGTCTTCAAGCCGGTGGCGAGGGCTGCAGACTTTCCCGCCCGGTCAATATGGGTGTGCAGTTGGACTGTGTCGGGCCAGCGCCGGCGCGCATCCTCCAACTCACGGGCCGTTGTATCGGTGGACGCATCATTTACGGCCACGACCTCAAAGGCGAGGCCATCCAGGGCCTCATGGACCTCCGCAATGACCGGCAGGATATTTCCGGCCTCGTTATAAAAGGGGATCAGCACAGTAAGGTCGTAAACAGATTGCGTCACCAGAATATCTCGCCGGTTTCCGGCCGCACTTGGCCCAGGATGGCCGTCTCCCAGGGGCGTCGAGATGTCAAGCATCCGTAACCTATAGCCAGAGCGTTTCGCCGACGGGAGCGAGGGCTCTGTGCGATGAATGGTCTTTCGTCACCTGGTTGCTCGTACGGACGAGGACACCCCCATTGCCCTCGATCCGCCGAGGTTGGGCACCCGCAGCAATCCTGCTCGTTGGCCTTTGTGGTCCCCAGGGCCAGATCCAGTGGGGGAGGTGCGAGCTCGTTCGCGCCACCGGAGAGTCAGGACGCCGCGGGCGCCGCTGGAGCACAACATCGAACGCCAGGGTCTTGCCAGTCGCTGGGCCGCGTCGTGTCCCCCCACTGACTTATCCACCAATCTTGGGGGGGTGGGGTGTGACACAGATCACGCGTCCCCATATTTTCTTCGTCGGGGTGACGTCTGCGCTGGGATCGTTTAGAGCGTCGCCATGAAGCCGGCATTCTCCGCAACCATTATTACGCTGTATCCTGACGCGTTTCCGGGATCCCTGGGTGTGTCTATTCTCCAGCGGGCATTGGACCGGCATGTTTGGTCCCTTGAGACAGTTGACCTGCGTCAGTTCGGTGAGGGTCGGCACCGGCAGGTTGACGATACGCCCGCGGGCGGGGGCGCGGGCCTGGTCTTGCGCGCCGATATCGCGGCGGCCGCGATTGATTCCATCAAGTTGGATGGCCGGCCATTGATTTATCCGAGCCCCCGCGGAAAACCCTTTTCCCAAGCGAGGGCGAGAGAGCTGGCAACGGGGCCTGGTCTCGTCCTTTTGTGCGGCCGTTTCGAAGGGATAGATGAGCGTGTCATTGAGGCGCGTGGCATGGAGGAGGTCTCCCTTGGTGATTTTGTTCTTGCCGGCGGAGAGGTTGCCGCCCAGGCGATGATCGAAGCAACGGTTCGCCTCTTGCCAGGCGTTGCCGGCAACGAAGCGTCCCTGGTGGAGGAGAGCTTTGAAACCGGTCTCTTGGAATATCCGCTCTATACTGGCCCAAGGCTCTGGGAAGGACGCGATATTCCCCCTGTTTTGCTGTCGGGCAACCATGCCGAGATTGGCCGCTGGCGACTTGAGCGCAGTAAAGCGTTGACACAGGCGCGCAGACCCGATTTATGGGCCGCTTACCCCCCCGGGACGGACAAGAAACGAGCGTCGGAGACGGACGATGAATGTGATTGAGCAGATTGAAGCCGAAGAGGTGGCCCGGGTCACTGCCGGTAAGACGATACCTGATTTCTCTCCAGGGGATACGCTGACCGTCAATGTTCGCATCAAAGAAGGCGACCGTGAACGTGTCCAGCGCTATGAGGGCGTTTGTATTGCGCGCTCGGGCGGTGGCATCAATGAGAGCTTTACCGTTCGGAAGATTTCTTTCGGAGAAGGCGTCGAGCGGGTTTTCCCGGTCGTATCGCCGATGATCGAAAGCATCGAAGTCAAGCGCAAGGGCCGTGTCCGCCGCGCGAAACTCTATTACTTGCGCGATCGCCGCGGAAAATCGGCGCGTATCGCCGAGCGTACGTCGGGCCATGGTATCGAGCAGACGGTCATCGCCGTCTCGAAAACCGAGCGCAAACGCCAGAAAGCCGCTGAAAAGCTTGCCCGTAAGGAAGCTGCCGCAGCTGAGCGGGAAGCCGCCGCAAAAGCAAAAGCCGAGGCTGAAGCAGCAGCTGCTGCTGAGGCAAAGGCAGCCGAAGAGGCCGCCGCCGCCGCAGAGACCGCCCCCGAGGGTGATACAGAGGCTTAGCCGATCCGCAGGATCAACCGCCGTTTTCAATGCAAATTTTAGGGCTAACGCCGACGTCGCTAAGATCGTGAATCGATTTTGTCCAACCTCGAGCGGTTAAAATTGAGGTCTTTGGATGGTGTGGAACCTATTCATTTGTTCCAAACAGCAAAAAACTATCGACCACCAGTCCTTCCGATTTTATGGTGGGCGTGGGAAATATTTTCCATGTCCGTCTCCACCGACGAAACGAACTTTCTTCGAGGACCGAACGGTACCATGGATAGGGGCTTAAATATTGAACCAAGGCCAGTTGGTTAAACGACTATTTGGCATCAACGGCTAGTTTTTGCGGAGGGAGAGCAATTATGGCAACTGAATCAGACCTGGAAGAAAAGCGTCCGATTCTGGATACATCCCATCTGCGCGGCGATTTTTATGGCGGTCTGACAGCCGGTATTGTGGCGCTGCCCTTGGGGCTTGCTTTTGGGGCGGGCGTGTTTCCCCATGATGAACAATTGGGCGCAACGGCCGGGCTGTGGGGCGCAATCCTCGTTGGTTTTTTTGCCGCGGCCTTCGGTGGAACAAATACTCAGATCTCTGGGCCAACGGGGCCCATGGTTGTTGTTTTTGCCGGCCTATTGGCAAGTTTGACCGCATCATTATCGGTTGCCAATCCGGGCCTCGACGATGGCCAGATCATTACAATGGCCATTCCGCTCCTATTCGCAGCGGTGGTGCTTGGAGGGGTCATTCAGATCCTTATGGGGGTTTTCAAAACCGGCCAATTCATCAAGCTCGTCCCATATCCGGTGATTTCCGGGTTCATGTCCGGGATTGGCGTGATCATCATCCTTCTCCAGACGTCCCGTTTGTTCGGCGGTAAGCCTGAGAGTGGCCAGATCTTCGATGCAATGTTGGCAATTCCGCCGGCCATTGCAAATACCAATCCCGTCGCCCTTGGGATTAGCCTTCTAACCCTTGCGATCGTCTTCTTTTGGCCAAAGCGGATTGGCAAGTTCCTTCCAGGCACCCTGGCCGCACTGATCATCGGGACGATTGTCAGCATGCTTATTCCGGGCGCGCCGCTACTCGGAGAGATCAAAGCTGGCATACCGGACTTCCTGCTACCGGCGTTTTCGGGGGACACGTTCCTGCTGGTTCTCCAGGCTGCCTTTGTCCTCGCCGTTCTTGGGGCGGTGGATAGCCTGCTCACCTCTCTCATTGCGGACAATGTGACCCGCACGCGGCACAATTCAGACCAGGAACTGATCGGCCAAGGCATAGGGAACACGATTGCAGGCTTTTTCGGAGCCCTACCGGGTGCCGGGGCAACCATGCGGACCATGGTGAATATCCGAACCGGTGGTGTCACGAAAATTTCCGGTATGATCCATGGTGCTGCCCTTGCGGCGATTGTGCTCGTTGCTTCGCCCCTGGCTGCCCAGATTCCCACCGCTGTTCTTGCTGGTATTCTGGTCAAAGTGGGCTTTGATATCATCGATTTCGCTTATCTGAGGAAGGGCTTGAAGGGTCCGAAGTGGGATCTCTTCCTCATGCTGCTGGTGCTGGGACTGACGGTCTTCTTCGACTTGATTACAGCCGTGGGTGCCGGCGTCTTCCTTGCGGCCCTCGCCTATGTAAAACAAGTTGCGGACGAGCAGACAAATGCGGTGAATGCCGAAGCGCCGCAGGATGCGCGCCCCGAGGAACTGTCTTTGCTGGAAGAGGCTGGCGGCAAGGTTCTGCTCTATGATTTCGGCGGACCGCTCTCCTTTGGAGCCGCAGCTGATCTCGGGCACCATGTCCGCCAGCGCGTCAAGCGGGGAACAGAGGCCATTGTCCTCGATTTTTCCCGCAAGACATTCATCGATGTCTCTGCCGCCCGGGCTGTGGAGACGATTGCCTGCGATGCGAAAGAAGCGGGCAAAACGGTTTTCGTAACCGGGATGAACCAGCGCGTGAAAGATATGTTGTCGGGGTTGAACGCCGACCACTGCCTGCCCGGCGATACGGCGTACGATGATCGCATCAGCGCGTTGAAAGCGGCCGTAGACAGTGTGCGCAGCGCAGGCGGCACATCGGGCCGAGACCCTGAAATGGAACCGGCTGAGTAGCGACGGTTTAGATAAACTTACGGAAAAGCCAGCCCTTTGGGGCTGGCTTTTTTGCTGGCGCGCTGCCACATGCGAGATCTGGTCGGGTTGGCCAGGCATAGAAACGGTTCAAGCCCATGTCCTCCGATCTTCGTCTTGGCGTCCTTGCAGCGCTCGGTGCTTATGTCATCTGGGGGGTCTTGCCGCTCTATTTTAAATGGCTCGCCCATATCTCGCCGGAACTGATGCTGGCCCATCGTGTGGCCTGGTCGCTGCCGACCGGGGTCATCTTGCTTCTGGTTGCTCGGCAATTCCGGGCGTTGCAAAAGGCCGTTTCCCCTGCGCGGCTTGGTTGGCTGGCCCTATCGTCGCTTTTGATCGGGGCGAATTGGTTTGTCGATATCTGGGCAGTCGGCGAGGGCCGCGTGCTTGAAGCGAGCCTTGGCTATTACATCAATCCGCTCGTTAACGTGGCGATTGGCGCGGTTTTCTTCTCCGAACGCCTCAATCGGGTACAATGGTCAGCTGTTGGCTTGGCGGCGATCGGGGTTTTGGTGATGACCCTGGCGCTTGGGCATATACCCCTGGTGGCGTTGTTTTTGTGCTTTAGCTTCGCTGGCTATTCGCTGATCCGCAAACAGGTCGCAATCGATGGCCGCGCCGGATTTGTGGTCGAAGCCGCCTTACTGTTCCCACTCGCTGGCCTTTGGATGCTCCAATTCGATGCGGGTGGTGGGGCGGTTTGGGGAACGGGTTCGATGTCCGATGTCCTATCGCTCCTCGCCGCAGGTCCAATCACAGCCGTGCCCCTGATCTTGTTTGCCCTGGCAGCCAAGCGATTGAGTCTCGCAACCATTGGGATGATGCAATATATCGGACCGACCCTACAGTTTGCCCTCGCCTTATTCATATTTGGCGAAACGTTTGGGCTGACCCACGCGGTCGCTTTCGGGTTCATCTGGGCGGCGCTGATAGTTTTCTCCGCCGACGGCCTGCGCGCCGCCCGAACCGCACGCCAGCTTGCCCCAGCCGCATAAAAAACACCCCGGTGGGCGGGGCCGACCGGGGTAAGGAAAGGATAATGAGGGGAGTTGAACCTCTGCCTATACAACAGCAAGGCGCGTGCCAGTTTCCCGTATCAGGCGTGTTTCAAAATGGATACAGGGATCGAATAGGCCTCTGAAACGCCTATAAACACCCGTAAACACTGGCGATTAGGCGGGCTGGCCTTGGATCGTCGAGGAGGATATTGGATTGCTGATTCATGACATAGGCGACCGAAAGTCCCCTGTCAGGGTCCCCAAATGCCACAGATCCCCCCCAACCTGAGTGCCCCAAAGTGTTCGGATTTGGCCCAAATGCGAGATGGCTGTTTCGCATGACCCCCGCACCGAAGGACAGGGTGAAGGGAAGGACCCGGTCTTCCCCAAGGCAGCGCGAACGGGCAAGGGCCGCATAGACTGCCTCGCTGAAGAGGCGTTTCGATCCAATTTGGCCACCATGGGCAAATGCCGAATAGAGCCTGGCGACGGCAGCGGCTGTGCCATGCCCATTGGCGGACGGAATTTCAATTTCTCGCCAGAGGGCACCCCCCCGGTTTGGTGCCGCCCATTTGGTTAAAAATGCGGATCTGCGTGTATCTGTGAGTTTGCCAAGGTTCGGAAGGGCGGTCGGCCGTTTCAGTTCGGCGATCCGGCCATGGTCAGCCTTGGGTGTACCGATCTGAAAGTCGATGCCCAGGGGGCCGCAGATGTCTTCGCGCAGAAGGGTCCCGAGGGATCGGCCGGCGACGCGCTGCACGAGTTCACCGGCGATATACCCCCAGGTGAGGGGATGGTAGCCAGAGCCTTCGCCCGGGGTCCATTGCGGAGGTTCCTGTGCAAGGCGCGCTGAAAGGGCTGGTGGGTCGAGCCAGAGGTCGGGGTCGATTGGCTCGACAAAGCCTGGGACGCCCGCCTGGTGGGAAAGCGCTTCGCCGACGGTTACCGTGTCTTTTCCATAGGCCCCAAACTCCGGCCAATACTGGGCAAGGGGCGCATCGTAATCGACCAGGCCTTGGTCGACGAGCCGGGCGATGATCAGGGCCGAAACGCCTTTGCTGACCGAGTAGACGGGTACAATGGTCTGTTCTGTCCACGGTTTTGTTTTGGCTTGGTCGGCAAAGCCGCCCATGAGATTGACAACAAGCTCACCATCCAGCCAGACAGCGAAGCCAGCACCCAGCTCCAGGTCTTGCTCAAAGGCCTCGGCAAAGGTTTCGGCAACGGCATCGAACTCGGGCACGGTTATGCCTGTAATCATGGGACTGGTCATGTCGCCGATATCTCCTGGGATGCCGAGCTTACCCGTTCAGCGCCGATGTACTCTGCCGAGCGCATTTCATGCAACCGGCTGACCGTGCGTTGAAACTCGAAACTTCCATCGCCTTGCGGGTATAGGGCTTCCGGTTCTGCCGCCGCGCTCGCAACGAGATTCACACGCCCCTCATAGAGGGCATCAATAAGGGTTACAAAACGCGCTGCCTCATTGCGTTTGTCCGGTCCCAGGGTCGGAATGCCGTCGATAAAAACGGTATGGTACTGGGTCGCAATGGCAAGATAGTCTGCCGGGCCGAGGGGGTTCACGCAAAGGTCTTCAAACGAAA
>JBCBAO010000101.1:0-8469 GCA_038532405.1 Pseudomonadota bacterium
GGCTCACGTAGGATGGCTCCGCCAAACCCATCAGCCACAATCAAGCCGGCCGTTTCAGGGATAAGGTCCTTTGGAAAGGCGTGGCTAACGGCGAAGAAAAACCGGTCGCAATAGGGCTTATAGTCCGGCCATTTCGCATCGGATCTGAAATCGGAGATGGACGACTTCACCTCAACAATAGAAATCTCGCCGCCCTGGCCAAGCATGCAGATGTCTGCACGCCGCCGGTTCGCCAGGGTCAGCTCTGTCATGCAAGCAAATCCAAGGTCACCGAACACACGGGCAACGCCGCGGGCAATCGTGGCCGCGTCGGGACTCATCGGATCATATGCCATATATGCCCCCGCTTGTTCTTTGAATGTTCCAGTATGGCGATCCAGCCATTGAAGGCAAGACCAATAAGCGCCGGGCACTCATCGGCAGGGTGATACCCTCGCATGAGTAAGATCTGGCGAACGCCGCCTAGAACGGCAGCAATGGAGCCGCTTCGGTTGGGCGGCAAAGATCCGTGCCATAATAGGTTTGCCCAGACGTTGGAAACGCGACGTCCGCAAACTTCTGACGGGTTTCAGCAGCCCGCTGGCGGCGCTCATACTCCAGCTTGGGTTTTGCCACCAGATCCTCGACAAGGCTGCGATAATCGGCCCGGTCAGGCAGGAGGTTCAACACCTCATCCTCATCGAAATATTGATACCGCATGGCCTTCAAGACCCGCTCAGCATCGCAGGCGATATCCTTGGCGTCCTCCGGGGAGCTAAGCCCGGCATTCGGTGCCAGAATGCCCGTGGTCATCTGATTATAAATCTCTCCAGCGGCGATCCGACGGACGATCAGGTTCCAAGCCAGAGGGACGACATCGTGCACATCGCGCGTATGGAAGAGCGCGGTCGGCCAATCTTCTCTCAGAACATAGATAAAGCCGATATTCTCCGTTGTATAAACGCGGCCGACATCCCCCTCGCCACGGTCTTCGCGGCGTTGGGCGGCAATCCGGAGGTTTGCCTCGGCCGTCCGAAGCTGGTCGGCTCGCGCTTCAACATTTTCGTCACCATCCAGCGCTCCAGAAGCGACGATGGAAATCGCAGTCGTCCCAGCGCCGTGATAGGCCCAGCGGAAAGTATCCGGCGGAAACCGGCTCTCATCGAACGCGTCGTCCTTCTGCGCAGCTTCATACCAGTCGCGCGCCAGCTGGAACATTCGATTGGCTTCCATAAATCGGCCCTGTTTGCGCAAGCAGTGGCCGCTGCGCAGATAGGGGCCCATGCCGCGAGCGCCTGCCGTTTCTGCCCGCGCTGCGGCGAGAATTACCTGCTGGCAGTCGCGGTCGCGGCCAAGCTGGTTGTTATCGGCATAGGCATAGTAGAGTTGTGCGAGCCCCGCTTCGGCGTTTGGCGTAAAATCGGAGATATCGAGATCACTCTCAAGTTCGATGACGGCGGCATAGGCATTGCGCAGGCGCTGGGGTGTATCGATGTCGAGGCGTTCCGATGGCTCATCGGAGCCGGCGTCCCGATTGTCCCGGTCCGCCCAGTCGGCTAACACCGCCCCCAGGAATTGGCACGGGACGGCACCAAGGGATGCAGGTTCGGCGCATTGGTCCGCATAGACAGCCTTGATCAGCTGCGACCGCGCACCATCAAGGTTCGCCCCAAGCGTAAACAAGCGGGCCTCTTCAAGCGCCAGATCAATGTCGCTCTGCGAGGCTCCCCTCTCCTCAACACGGTCCGCGCGGTCGGCAAATGCACCGGCATTGGCCCCGCGCGCCAGCTCCTCGCGGATTTCAAGGGTCCGCGTCAGCACGGTTTGAATATCCCGCGTGGCATCCCCCCTGGAAATCTCGCCGCGCACTTCGATCGCCCAGACCTCTGCCGTATACCGCGCTTCCTGGGCGGTGAGCGTGCGATAGGAATAATAAAATACCCCGAGAGCAATTAAAGCCGCGACCGCCAGCAGTATAATCAAGGCCCGCATCACACGGCGAAAACTATCCTTCTCCTCGCGGATTTCCTGCCAAATGTCCGTCGTTGTCTTCATTTGGCGTGTTTGGGTGTCCATAAGTCTTTGTCCCTCTGGCTCGGTTCAAGCCTTCGATTCCGTATTCAACAAAACGCGTAGCGCCGTGTCTTTCTCATTGTCTAGGACCATGGCGTGGGTCAGAAGAAGGGTCATCTTTCCTTCTCGGATAAACCAGACCCGAAGCGCGGCACCTGCGGCCATATTTGCCAGATTATTTGCCGCCCAGAGCGCATTCCCAGCCCGATCGCCCAACAGGCCCGTTGCTGGAGACGCAATGTCAGATCCAGGCAAAATACCGAACTGACCAAGTAAAAAAACAGCATAGCTCAACATGGCGAGCCCTATGGCCACCATCAGGAACCAAACAGTTCTTTTATTCTTGTTCGTCAGCGCAAGAATACGCCGATCAAAGTCAGCCGTTATTTGTTCCATCGACGCGGCGTCCCCAATGCGACTAGGATGACCTCTTAATATACCCGATCATCGACCATTAACAGTATGAATATCGAGTTTGTCGATCATATGACCTGACGCGAAGCTGAACGTGTGATGCAGGTCATGCTCATCTGGATTATCAGGTGGCGTGATCGCTTAAAATCTGTGCAACCCAGGTCGGAACAATCTCACTCGCGGGCCCATAAATCGCCGCGTCAAAGGCCGACGCCATCTCAGAGGGCTCCAGATTGAGCTCAACCGTATGGGCGCCCACCGCCCTTGCCATTTGGCAGAAACCCGCCGCTGGATAAACATTTCCAGATGTGCCGATGGAAACGAACAGATCGCAGGCAACAAGGTCAGCTTCGATCCGGTCCATCTCCAGGGGCATCTCCCCGAACCAGACAACATTCGGCCGCATTGCACCAGCCTGTTCACAAGCCGGGCAAATCGTTGCCGTCGACAAAGCTTCGCTCCACACTTGCACGACCGAACATCGACCGCACCGCACCTGCAAAAGCTCGCCATGCATATGAATGAGGCGGTCACTCGATGTACCTGCCTGTTCGTGGAGATTGTCGACATTCTGGGTAATCAGGGTGAGGCTCCGGCCCGCCGCACACCAGCTGCGTTCCAGCTCTGCAAGCGCTTTGTGTCCGGCATGGGGTTGCGCAGATTTCAGCGCGGCCCGCCGATCATTGTAAAACCCGTGCACGAAGTCAGGATTGCGCGCGAAGCCTTCGGGGGTGGCCAGGTCTTCCAGCGGATATCTGGTCCAAATCCCATCCTCATCGCGGAATGTGCCGAGGCCACTTTCGGCCGAAATACCGGCCCCTGTCAGGACCACAATTTTGTTGATTGCCATGGATGCGTCGCCGTCCTCGCCATTTCATTGCCATAGAGTTAAGATGGGCTGTAACCAGGTAATGCCAAACGTGCTAGAACGCATAGGAAGGATGAAGGGGACAAGTAGATGACTTCACCGAAAACACGCCGGATCTGTGGGCAATTTGCGATGGCGAGCCTCTTCGCCCTAACCCTTGGGCTTGCGGCTTGCGACCAACAGGAAGAACGCGCTGAGCGCGCCAGCAATCTTTTGGAAGCAACGATTGACCAATTGCAGGGAAGCGCGCCCCCAAGACCCGTTGGACCAACCATAGAGCGGGTCAGCCTGGACGACCGCGCCCTCGCCGGCGTGCTCCAAACCGCATCCGATACGCCTTCCACACCCATTGGCCGGGCTAAGTTCGCCATCGGATCGATCATCGCAAAGCCCGTTGCTGTCGCTGCGATAGAGAAAGAAGCCTATGACGCTGAGCTTGATGCCGTGCTCGCCGCGGAACCAAGCCAAGCCATCCAGGAGCCTTCGCCGTCAGCGGATGAAGCTTCACAGCCCGGCTTCGAAGGCCGATCACGCGGCATTCAGGCAGCGCCGCCCCGGGGCCTTGCACCGCCCGTCGCCCCGGTCATCTTGAACCGGGCCGCCATGCGCGCCAGCCGGCGAATTGCCGACGCTCCAGAAGTCCTGGCCGCCCAGCTCGATGCACGGGGGCGGATGTTCGAACAGATGAACAAGCTTGGTCTGGAAGGCACTGTCCGCACATCCAGCAGCGGTCATATGGTAATAGACCTGTTCGCAGATGCGACCCAGTTTGATGGAAACCTGGACGCGCAGATCTCCATCACCGATGAGACCCATGTCGGCTGTCCCGAAGGCGTCACACCCGAACAGATGCGCAAGGACAAAGGCCTCGCCACGAGTTGTCTCGTCGAGATCATGTGGGAATCCGGCGAGTATGAATATTGCGAAAAGGACTTCATTTTCGAGCACCAATTCGCGCGGCGACCTGTCGATGCGCCGGCTGGAACCATCGGTGTAACGCCCGATGATCCCCTATGGGACCTACAATGGCACTTCCAAAACAATGGCACCGAAGAAGACGAGTCAGCCGGCGGGGCCGGGTTTGTTGACTTCTGGACCCGCCAGGGCGTTCAAGGGTCCGAAGATGTTGTGGTTGCTGTCGTCGATACCGGACTTGCCATGTCCCACCCCGACATTGCCGCCTCCACCAATGTGGCCCCAGGCTGGGACATGGTCAGCGATCCGGCCATGGGCAATGATGGGGACGGGCGCGACAATGATCCGAACGATCCAGGCGATCTGTGCAATCCCAACTCTCCTTTTGCCAGTGATAGTTACCATGGCACCCATGTCGCTGGAACCATAGGCGCAGCTGCGACCAATAATACATCTGGCGTGGCGGGCGGGGCCTGGAATGTGACCATCGTGCCCGTGCGCGCCCTTGGAAAATGCGGCGGCCGGCTATCGGATATCAATGATGCGATCCGCTGGGCCGGCGGCGTTATGCCAGCCGAAGATACGTTTGGGAACGAAGTCTGGAATGAGAACCCGGCGGATATCATCAATTTGTCGATCGGCCTGTTCGAAAGCTGCCCGGCCTCTCTACAGGATGCGATCGATACCGTCGTCGAGCGCGGCGCGGTGGTCGTGTCAGCAGCAGGCAATGCCCGGCTATCTACCCAGCTTTACTCCCCAGGCGGCTGCAGAAACGTGATCACCGTCGCCGCGGGGGATGCGCGCGGACACATTGCCCCCTATTCGAATTTCGGTGTTGAAGTCGACATCCTGGCCCCAGGCGGGGATCTTACCCGCGATGACAATAAGGATGGCCGGCCGGACGGCGTGTTGTCCACCAAACCGGCAAACAATTGCTACGACCCTGTTTCGAACGAGCCAGTCGAGACATGCAACTATGCCTATGAGCAGGGCACGTCCATGGCGGCACCCCATGTTTCAGCTGCCCTCGCCCTTATCGCAGCGAAATATCCAGACATGACGGGGGCGGAGTTGGAGACAACGCTGATGTCGACCTTGGATGCCCGGACGACGGAGCAATGCTCTGCCCCATGCGACCAATATCCGAGTGCCACACCGATCGAAGATCAGCCCGGCATTTGCATGCGTCCTTGCGGTGGGGGCTGGCTAAATCTGGAAAATTTGCCAGACTGATAATGGATAAAGGGAGTAGCGGGGTATGACTGAGGACACGGAAGATCCGGCCACCACCGGATCGGGCCAGCGCGCCGTTTTAGGCGGGCTAGCACTTGCAGGGGCCTGTATTGGCGGCATTGTCTGGGCAACGGCGAGCCCGCCGGCGCTCTCTCCAACGGCCCTGTCTGACGCTCAGCAGGTAGCACCCGTTCTCATGGCTACGGAATCGAATACAGATGCACCCGTCAAAGCCAACGTTACGGAAAACACCGAAGGCGGCGTGGATTTCATCGTTCGCTTCAGCGATATCCCGGAGATCAATCATTGCCTCCGAACATTTCGAACCGATCCCGAAAATGCACGGACGACCTTTAAAGATTGGGCAAGGGCCCACCCGGATTTTGCCGATTTCAGTTTGAAAAAGGCCAATTATTCCGGCGAGCTCGTCCTAACCTGGGACCCCATGGGGGAAGACCTGGAACGCCAGGATATTGTTGAAAAACAGGAAGATTTACAGGCGATGGATACCGTAAAATATGCCGATCCAGATTTCACAGCGACAGTCCACGGAGCCGACCAATGAAACCGTTGACCGGTCTGGGGCTTGGCCTTCTTCTAGGCGTCGCCGCATGTGGTAAGGCTCCGCAGGACGATACCGCTATCCCTCAGGAAAGCGCGGCGGTTGTTGACCCCCAAGCGCTTAAGACGGACGCGCCAAGGGCAAGCGAAATGGTGACAGCGACCATTGATTGGGCATCTGCCCGGTCCGATCTTGCGGCAAGTAATGAAGATTCCGGCGCAACCGTTCAGGTCCAGTCCGGCGGCAATGCGCCGCCAGTCCCCGTTTTACTTCCATCGGGCATCGCAGTGGCACAATCCGACGGAGCGGGCGTCCGGTTCAATCCCACGCGGGATGGCTATTTCGCCGCCTATCCAGGTGCCGCTTATGACATCGTCATGAATGGTACCAATCAGGTGGCGGGCGTGGACGGCGAACCGGTGTCACCCCGGACCGAGGCACCTGTCTTCACAGCAACGGTCGCCGGGGCCCAAGTTGCCCTTTCACGTTACGGTGCGGACTATCTGATTGAGTTTGAATGCAATCAGTTGGATGCAGGCACAGCGACATGTATTGATGAAGTGGAAGCCTTGGCAGTAGCCGAGCGTTTGGTGGTGGCAGGATCGCGTTAATGCGGACAAAATGGTCGTACCTCGGCACAGTAAGTGCCCTAATTCTTCTGGCTGCGTGTGATGATCGCGTCGCCTTCCCAGGCTTTGACAAACAGCCCGAGCGGCCGGACGCACCGAACCTGCCTCCCCCGCCGCCGCCATTGGAGCCCACGGGAAATTCCATTCCCGATGTCACCCCCACTTCGCCTCCTGCGGAAACGGATCCGGTCGACGGCTCGGCGGATGCCGAGACACCGGTCGAGGAGCCGACCGACATTTCGGATACGACAGAAGACACACCGGATGAGCCGCCGGTCGACACCACGCCGGAGGACACCGACCCCGAGCCGCTTCCTCCACCTCCACCTCCACCTCCACCTCCACCTCCACCTCCACCTCCACCTCCACCTCCGGAGATTGTGGAGCCAGCCTTTAGCTATCGTCTAGCGGGGGATCTGTTGTCGGGCTCTGGAACCGGGTCCAGGGACCAGACCGTTTATGCCCCCGATATGGTGTTTCCAATTAAGGATGCGCCGGCTTATCCCCAATCCATGGTTTGGGGGTTCGGCGGTGGTATTGGCGGCGGCGATGAATGCGATGCCCGAAACTACGAATACCCATGGCGGGACAATTTCTGCGAAACACGCTCGTCGAATTTCTCGACACCGACCTGCCCGGTTGCACGCGTTCACCTTGGCCAGGATATCCGTGTTGGTGATGCGGCTGGGTGCAATGCCATGCGCAGGGAATACCGGGACAATCCGGCGGGAATTTCGCGCTATAAGGTCGTGGCTGCCGAGGATGGCATCATCTCCAATATCGGCAGCTATACTGTCAGTGTCCGCGCCGGTCCGCGAATTTACCGTTATCTGCACATGAACATGCGGGCCTTGCAGGTTTCGGAAGGGGACAGCGTCACCGCAGGCCAGCATATTGGCTATGTGTCAAAGGATTTCGGCGGAACGCCAACCACCTTCCATCTGCATTTCGAGATCAAGCAAAATACGCCGGAACACGGCTGGATCTTCGCCCCGCCCTATACCTCGCTCGTCGAATCCTATGCGCGTCGAGAGAACGCTCCGGGCGAACCCGTTGCGGCCAATGTTGGCATCGCCGAGGCTCCCGTACCGATCCCCGAAGGCTTCGTGATCGTCGAATAGGGCTCCGTGCTGGGAACACCGCACCGGTTTGGCGTTGAGCGAGGCTATTTCAGGGAGACGTAGAACGCCAAGGTCTGGCGTGCGTCGGGCCTGCTTGTTTGTGTTCATGGGCTGAGGCTTTCGGCACCCCGGGATGGCGAGAGAATGAGTTGCTCAGCCTGCACACTATAGATACGCTTGCCGCTGGGGAGGCATTTCATGTTCCGTTTGGTCACAGCATTTCTTTTACTCGTATGCATGAACGCGTATGCATCGGCTCAGGCAGAGGATCCGCCACGCATTGCCCTCGTGATCGGAAACGCAGCATATACCCAGACGGGGTGGTCTCTCACCAACCCAAATAATGATGCAGCACTTGTTGCCGATACGCTCGAAGATATTGGTTTCGATGTCCTACTGGTCATGGACGCAGACGAAGATGCGATGGAAGATGCTTTCCAGCGCCATGGGGAGCGCCTGGCGGCCGCCGGCCCCGAAGCTGTAGGCTTGTTTTATTATGCAGGCCATGCCGTTCAATCGCAGAGTTCGAATTACCTTATCCCGGTTGATGCGAGACCGAAAACCGAACAAGACGTCTGGCGGCAAGCCCCGCGTCTTGGCGAAGCGTTGCAATATATCGAGGCATCCGGAAACGCGACCAATTTCATTATATTGGACGCCTGTCGCAACAATCCG